>JAYVCO010000203.1:0-3279 GCA_043749935.1 Planctomycetia bacterium | reverse complement strand
ACGCCGGATTGGCCGAGTGGAATCGGGCGCGGCAAACCTACGCCGAATTGGTTCATCCGCGGGGCGCCGAATGCGTTCAAGAAGGTTGGCAGCCGCGCGAAACGCAAATTCACTTGCGCGGCGATTTTCATCGGCCCGGCGACCTCGTTGAGCCGGGCGTCCCGGCGGCCCTCGAGCCGGCGGGCAAGCTGCCCGAGCATTGGACCCGTTTGGACTTGGCGCGATGGATCGTCGATCCCGCGAATCCGTTGACCGCGCGCGTGGCCGTGAACAGCTTTTGGCAGCCGCTATTCGGAGGTGGGCTGGTTCGCACGCCCGGCGATTTCGGCCGGCAAGGCGAGGCCCCCACGCATCCGGAGTTGCTCGATTGGCTGGCCGACCAGTTTGTGCGCGACGGATGGAGCCGTAAGGCGACCGTGCGGCGCATCGTCTGCTCGGCGACGTATCGGCAAAGTTCGACAGTATCAGCCAAAGCGCCGCTGCGCGATCCGCAAAACTTGTTTCTGTCGCGGCAAGGCCGCGTGCGGCTGGACGCCGAGGCGATTCGCGACTGCGTTCTCGATCGCGCTGGCCTGTTGAATCCGCGGATGGGCGGCCCCAGTTATCGTCAACCGCAACCGGACGACGAACCGACGGAGGATTGGGAGCAAGCGACGCTGGCAACGCCTCTCGAAGACTTATATCGTCGCGGCTTATACGTCGCGATTGCGCGGACCACGCCCGACCCCTTGCTAACCACGTTCGACGCGCCCGACGGCGCGGTGGTGTGCCCCCTGCGGCAGCGGACCAACACTCCCATTCAAGCGATCACGTTGTTGAACGATCCGGTGTTCGTCGCCGCCGCGCGGGCGTTGTCAAGCAGCGGCTACGCGCGGGGCGAGGGGAGCGTGCGCGAGCGGATCGAGCGCATGTGGACGCACTGCCTGGGCCGCGCGCCGTCGCCGCGCGAAGGGGACGTGCTCGAAAAGCTCTTTCGAGAGGCCGCCACTGAGGATGGCACGCTCAAGGATGGAAACGCGGAATATTCGGCCGCGTGGTTCGTGATCGCGCGGACCATTTTGAATTTGGACGAGACGATTACGCGGGAATAGGTCGGGGCGATTCGCGTGGGTTCAAGGGTGTCAGGCACCTGAGTACAGGGTGCCAGACACCTGCATGCGGCGAAACAATTACTGGCTTGGGAGCTTTATGATGTTCGACGCAATGTCCGACCGGCGCAAATTTCTAGCCAACGCGTTTCGTGGCCTGGGGGGCGTGGCTTTGGCGACGCTCCTGATGGAAGAGGGGCTGCTGGCAATGGCCGATGACGATCCCCGCGGTGATGATTCCCGAAGTGGCGATCCCTTGTCGCCGCGGGTGGCGCATTTCCCCGCCAAAGCGAAACACTGCATCTTTTTCTTTATGTGGGGCGGGCCGAGTCACATCGATCTGTTCGATCCCAAGCCGCTCTTGAACAAGCACCACGGCGAGCCGATCCCCGATGAGATCGCCAAGGGGGCCGACTTCGCCTTCGTGCAAAAAGAGACCGCGCGATTGCAAGCCTCGCCGTTCAAGTTTCAAAGGTACGGAGAATCGGGCCTCGAGCTGTCGGAGTTGTTGCCCAATTTGGGACGCTGCGCCGATCGACTGGCCCTGATCCGCACGATGCACACCGACACGTTCAACCATCGGCCTGGGCAAATTCTCATGAATACCGGCTTCACGCGGCTGGGCCGGCCGGCGGTCGGTTCGTGGCTGCAATACGGCTTGGGCAATCCCGCACGCGACCTGCCCGGCTTCGTGGTGTTGCGTTCGGGAACCGAAGTCGATGGCGGTTCGTCGAACTGGTCGAGCGGCTTCTTGCCTTCGACTTGCCAAGGCGTGGCGCTGCGCCGCGATGGGCCGCCGATCTTGAATTTGGACAACCCCGCCGGGCTGACCGCCGCCGCGCATCGCCACGGCTTGGACGCGCTCGCGACGCTCAACGAACTGCATCAGGCCGAAACGGGCGATGCCGAGATCGCCGCTCGCGTGGCGAATTACGAGCTGGCGTTTCGGATGCAGGCCGCCGCGCCGGAACTGTGCGATCTTTCGCGCGAAACCGAGGCTACCCAACGCGAGTATGGGGTCGATCGAACCGACGCCGACGAGCGCGGCTTCGCCAAGAACTGCCTGTTGGCGCGGCGTCTGGTGGAGCGGGGAGTGCGCTTCGTCAATGTCTACTGCGGCAATTGGGATGCGCACTTCAATCTGTCCGGAAATCACACGCGCCTGTGCCGAGTGGTCGATCAGCCGATCGCCGCGCTGCTGGACGATTTGGACCGGCGCGGGCTGCTCGATTCAACGCTGGTGGTGTGGGCCGGCGAATTCGGCCGCACGCCGGTGGGCGAAAATCGGAATCAAGCCGTCGATACCACGGGACGCGATCATCATCCGGCCGCGTTCACGACCTGGATGGCCGGCGGCGGGGTCAAGCCCGGCTGCGTCGTGGGCGAGACCGACGACCTGGGCTGGAATCCGATCGCCGATCCCGTCCATGTGAACGACTTTCATGCCACGCTGCTCCACTTGTTCGGCCTGGATCACAAGCGGTTGGTCTATCGCTACGAAGGCCGCGATTTCCGCCTGACCGACGTCGCCGGCAACGTCGTGCGGAAAATTCTGGCGTAACCAGGGACGTAGTTTCTCTTAGTCCGTGCGGCTTGACATCCGCCGCCGGGCGAACAGCAGACCCAGCAGCCCGAGACCGGCGAGCAGGAAACTGCGAGGCGAAGACAGCGGCGATGATTGATCCGAGGGTCCGCAGGGCGACGCGGCCGATTCGCAAGTCGCATTCTCTACGACCTACCCATCCGAGGTAGGGTGGCGTCCTGCTCGGCGAGCCTGAATGCTCGGAATAGACGCTGAAAGCGGCACACGCGGCAGGGTTGTTGCTAGCGTCATAAAAAGCCCCCAGTTTATCTATTTTTACTACCAACTGGGTAATCTGGCTGAACTAGGTTTGTAGCGTAGACGATACCACGTCTTAGGCTCAAACCAGAGAGCTGTTATCGGACCCTATACCAACCGCAGGCCGCCAACTCTCACAAGCATCCTAGAGGGGCGAACGGCAGCGGACAGGGTAGGGTGGTTTTTTCTTCGGTGTTCCTCCGAGCAAGGAGTGTTGAGATGAATCGTTTGTTCTTGTCCCTCGTGTTGGCCGGCGTTGTTTCGCTCTTTTCGAGCGTGAACGAAGCCAAGGCCTTCGGTCATCACTGCTGTGGCATGCATAGCCATAGCTGTTGTGGTTGCGCCGCCCCG
>JAYVCO010000202.1:0-6919 GCA_043749935.1 Planctomycetia bacterium | reverse complement strand
GGCCCGACAAGCCACCTGCGACCACGCGCTATCCAACAGCTTCGGCTTCGGCGGCCAAAACATCACCCTCATCGTCAGCCGATTCATCTAATCCGGCTACGAGGAAGGGTTCGAGAGGTATTGCGGCGGATGCTCAAGGATGGCTAAAAGATATTGGCCATAATCGTTGGGAACCGCGCGGGCGAGTTGCTCGAGTTGAGCGGCGGTGATGAAGCCTTTGTTGTAGGCAACTTCCTCGATGCATGAGATCTTCATGCCCTGCCGCACCTCGATCGTTTCCACGAAATTCGCCGCCTGAATCAAAGATTCATGCGTGCCGGTGTCGAGCCAGGCGAAACCGCGCGTAAAAACTTCGGCATGCAACTGGCCGCGATGCAGGTATTCGCGAATCACATCGGTGATTTCCAGCTCGCCGCGTGCTGAAGGCCGCAGGCCGGTGGCGATGTTGACGACGTCGTTGTCGTAAAAATAGAGCCCGGTAACTGCCAGCTTGGACTTGGGCGCGCTGGGTTTTTCTTCGATCGAAATCGGCCGCTCATGGGCGTCTAGTTCGACGACGCCATAGCGCTGGGGATCTCGAATGGCGTAGGGAAAGATCGTCGCGCCCCGGTCGCGCCCCGCGGCTCGGGCAAGAATGGTTTGAAATCCTTGACCGAAGAAGATGTTATCGCCGAGCACCAAGGCCACGTGATCTTTGCCGATGAAGTCGCGGCCGATCAAGAAAGCTTGCGCCAAGCCTTCTGGCTTGGGTTGCACGGCGTAGCGAATCGAAATGCCGACGCGGCTGCCGTCGCCCAGCAGGCGCTCGAAGCTGCCGATGTCCTCCGGAGTGGAAATCAGCAGGATATCGCGGATGCCGGCCAGCATCAGAGTGGAGAGCGGGTAATAGATCATGGGCTTGTCATAGACCGGCAGCAGTTGCTTGCTGACGGCGCGTGTTACCGGATAGAGCCGGGTGCCCGACCCGCCAGCGAGAATGATGCCCTTGTTGAAAAAACTGCCGCTCATAAGTCTAGTTTCCGCCGTGCTGGGGGTCGGTTCAAGTGCCGAGGCCCAAACGCTCTCGCCGATAGACCCCGGAAGTGACGCGCTCGACCCAGCTCGCGTTGTTCAGGTACCACTCAACGGTGCGGCGAAGGCCAGAAGCCAAATCCTGCTGTGGTTGCCAGCCCAGTTCGCGGCGTGCCTTGCTCGAATCGATCGCGTAACGGCGATCGTGTCCAGGTCGGTCCTTGACGAAAGTAATTAGCGATTCGCACGGTTTGTGGGGCAGATCGGTTCGCAACTCGTCGACAATCGCGCACAAAGTTTGCACGATGACCAGATTCGAGCGCTCGCAATTGCCCCCGATGTTATAGACTTCTCCCGGTTTGCCGACCGCCAGTGCAGCCAGCAGTGCCCGGCAATGGTCTTCGACGAACAGCCAGTCACGAATATTCTGGCCGTCTGCATACAGCGGCAAGGGCTTGCCCTCGATCGCGTTGAGAATCATCAGCGGAAAGTTTTTCGGGAAACTGAAACGGGCCGTAGTTGTTGGAGCAGTTCGTCGTAACGACGGGCAAGCCATACGTATGGAAATAGGCCCGGGCGAAATGATCGGAAGCGGCCTTCGAGGCGGCGTAGGGCGAGTTGGGTGCGTAAGGCGTGCTTTCGGTAATCAGGCCGGTCGGTCCGAGAGACCCATAGACCTCGTCGGTTGAGACGTGCAAGAAACGGAACTCCTCGCGCTTTGACACAGCGAGCGTTGTCCAATAATCTCGGGCCGCTTCGAGCAGTTGAAACGTGCCGGTGACATTGGTTTCAACGAACGCGGCGGGCGCGTCAATCGAACGGTCGACGTGCGATTCGGCCGCCAAATGAAAAATGGCCCGCGGTTGGTGCTCGCGAAGCAAAGCACTGACCAGCTTGTGGTCGCCAATATCGCCCTGCACGAAGAGATGGTTCGGGTCGCGTGCGACTGGTTCCAACGAGTCAAGATTGCCGGCGTAGGTCAGCTTATCGAGATTGATTACCCGAAAGAGCTTCTCTTGAACGATCGTCCGAACCAGGCAACTACCGATAAAACCGGCACCGCCAGTGATCAAAATGGATTGCATGCGAACACTCGAGCCAGACCCAGTGACAGCCGCCAGCTTGCCGGCATTCGAGCGATTCTAGCGGGCCGAGCGAAACACTAGAAGTGCGGTTAGGCTCAATTGATAGGCGCCCGTGCTCGAATACGAAGTCGTTGAGGCCGAATCCGAGAGTTCGAGCGCGCCGACACCAAAGAAACCGCGTTTGCCCGCCCGCGTTGAGGGAGGTCGTGATGTTGGCGGTCAACTTGCGGTGGAATTCGAGATGTTGGTGAGTATGCTCTTGGTGTTCACTCCGAATAGGCCGATCGCGAGAACGCAGACGGCAATGATCATGCCCAGCATCACGGCGTACTCGACAGCTGTCGGGGCATCTTCCGATTGGAGAAAACACGCCACGTTGCGTTCGCGCGGCTTTGATCAAGCGCGATCGCCTACGCACCTTGCCGGCGCCGCGTCATGAGTTTACGGAAAGATCCGCACCCCGACAGCCGTGTTGACGCCTAGCATGCTGCGGCGATGACGTATGAGTAAGTCGCGATACTGGCGCCCCAAATCGTCTAAGTCGCGCTGCGCGCTGAGATAGCCGGCCGCGCTTTCGTTGAGTTCTTCCAGCTTTTCACTCCGCTTTTGTCCGTCCTCGGAGAACAAATCGCGCTCGATCTCGTCGATGGCCTTTTGAGTCGAAACGTACTCTTCGTAAGCTGTCTCGACTTCGGTCGTGACTCGCTGCTCGATGGCTCGCCATTCGAGTTGCGACTGGGTGACGTTGACCGTGGCCCGGCGGATATTACCCTGATTGCGGTCGAACAGCGGGACCGTCAAGGTGGCGCCGACGGCCCAGGACTGCGAACTTGGCGCATTGAACGGCGCGTTGTTCTGGTACGTCAACGGCTGATAGAGCAGATAAACGTCGGGCAGACGGTTGGCCTTCGACAGCCGAACGTCTGCCTCCGCACGCCGATAACCCAGGCGATAGGCGGCCAGGTCGGGCCGGTTCGCCAGTGCCGACGAGACCAAGCCTTCAAGGGCGGGTGGCGCTGGAGTATCGTCTTCCAGCGATCCGCGCAATACTAGCAATGCGACTTGCGAGTGGGGCAAGTCCAGCATCGTCGAGAGCGTGCGCTGGCTGTTTCTCCACGCGGCTTCGGAATCGATGAGCGCTAAGACCAGCATCTGCCGTTGGACTTGGATTTGCCGGACGACAGACTCGGCTTCGCGCTGAGCTTTTGCTTCTCCTTCGGCACGCTTTCGGATCTCGTCGATTCGCATCAACCCGCCCTTCGTCGTGCGCACCGCCAGGCGCGCGGCGAGTGCGTCGACATAGGCATTTGTCAGACGGTCGATCTCCAGACGCACCGCGTCTTGATACAAAGCTTCGACGACGCGTTGCGCTGCGCAGGCCACGTCGACTCGCGCCTGTCGCTTGCCACTGAGATCGACAGGGTAGGCCATGTTGAGATCGTATTGCGTGGGGCCGCCCGGATTCGTGACCGCGTTGTAGTGCCGGTAAGGAATCAATTGTTGGTCGAAGTAGACCACCGGATTGGCGTGCATGCCCGCGGTCAGAACGTCCGCTTGGGCTTGTGGAATGTCGAGCGACTTCGCCCGCAAGGTGATGCTGGCGTTCACCAGTCGTTCGATGGCAGCGTCCAAAGTCAGGCCGTTGGGCGGCCCTTCATCTTCGATCTCGAATAGAATGGACCACGCATTGGGCACGAGTATCGATCGCCGAGCCGCTTCGGACTGTTGGGGCACGGGAAGCGCGGGAGCGACCTGGCCGGGCCCCCGACGCTTTCGGTTGAGCGGAACTCGTGGCCGCAGCGAGCCTGGGCGTGCACCGATAATGCCGCCGCTATTGTGATCGTCGTACGGAGTGTGCGCCCCCGGCGCAGGCCGTTCCGTGGGCATGCCGCCGGGTGGCAGATCATAGGTGGGCGTTTGAGCCCAAACGATCGATGTCCACGTCGCATGCGCCGCCAATAGTATCAGTGCACGCCAAAGCGGGCGCATTTCGCCGGGTCCATCGGTTCGCGGTTCATCCGTCCATCGTTAAACTCGACAAACCTTGCCAGCCAGTTTCAGCGATTCCGCAAAACAAATCGAGATGCTGGCGGTGCTAGCGGATTTGCAGCCTGTCGAATTATTCGACAGGCTGCGATATCGCAGGGATGCGATGACAAATTAGCGATGCAAGTCTCTATTTTGCGCTTCCGTGCGGAGCTTGTCTCCGCACTGGGCGAGGTTGAGAAATGCCACGATGGCATTTCTCAACGGACTGCTAGCTGGGAGGGATTCCCGTCGCATATTGCGCCTTTTGTGATCGCGGCCAAAAGACAAGTGCCTTATCTCTTTCGCAACGTGACGTGCTTGGCAGTGGGTGTCACTCGAACGTTGCTCGCGTTGCGGATGAGGGACGCTCGGGTGGACTGCCCAGCGTTCACCGTTGGCTGAGCCATCACCAGTGGCCGCGAGGTTCGCATGCCGCTCGATACGCGCGGCGAGCGGCGCAGCGTGGCGAAGTGAGGCCTGCGAACGGCGCCATAAGAACTAGTGCCGAGTATCTGCACGCTCGTGGCTTGTTGTCCTTGGGCTTGCACTCTGACTCGCTGTCCGGCGCGCAACGGCGCAAAGCTGGCTGGCATCGGATTGGCGCCTTGCATCGCGGCCAATTGCGTCGTGGGACCGACAATGGCGAATCGGGTCGCCGGGCCGACGGTGAACCTTTGCACGGACGGCGCCGCCGCAGCGATGCCACCCAGGTTTGCCGCGGCGCCAAGGGCGTCGTTTGTTTTTGCGGTCTTGATGCGAAACGTGCCCTGTCCATTGCCATGCTGCACGCCCACCACCCAACCTGCCGTGGTTTGCGCTCCTGGCTGAACGGCGCCATTGGCTGCCGCGGCAATCGCTGGTCCCGCCGGAAGCGCAGACAGTAGGCCCAAAACCGCCAACTTCAACGAGTGTGACATGGCCGCCTCCTTTGTGGTCAGGGGACATAGCGCGTCCGACTTCGAGCCCCAATGATCGGCGCGCGTGAGTCGCCACTCCCTTCAGTTAAATTCGCCAGACTCGATGCCGTCAAGCGCCAGCAGCAAGCTGACAAAAAAGTAACCGGCCGCCGCTTTTCGACGTCACTGGAAAACGGAGCTTGGCGACGACGCGGACGATTGAAGTGGGGACTCGCGAACCACCGTCACTCGAACCGGATGTTTTTTTCGTGATCTTCTCGAATTTCAGCGTGAACCACCGAAACCATTCCGGCGTCTAGGTGTTTAGAGGGGTTGATCCAGCGGGCGTCTCGATCGGCCTGAGGACGACTCAAAAATAACTTCGCCCGCAAGCACCTCTCTCTCTGGGAGAGTGCAGGGTGAGGGAAATCAAAATGCCGAAGTTAGTTTTGAGTCGTACCTTGGAATTCAGACGCTTTCTCAAGTTGTTCCTACAATGAAGTTCTTACGGCCACGTCTGATTCATGAACCGATAGCGGAGAGCTATTGCGCGCGGCGAACAGAATCGCTCGCGGGCAATTCTCCCGCGCTACGGCTCCGCTTGTGACACTTGGCTGCTAGAAAGGCTTCGGCTGCCAAAGCCCGGTGTCGCAAGGACATCGGGTTTTTTGTTTGTCTGACGCGGAAATGGTGGCGGGGAAGCTAAGGACGGTTCTCGGATAAGCACTTAACAACGGCGCGAACTTAGGTCAGTGCAATGTGGCGAACAATCTTGAAAACACTAGGGAGTTTGTTATTCGGCCGGCGCGAACTTGCGGGAACGCCCAATCGAGCGGCCTCGAAAAAGGATCGAATTGCGACGCCTTGCGCTGATCATGCGCCGGCGTTGGCTGGACGGAGCGAAGGGAGGGTCACTATGAACGCAGCGTACGAAAAACTAATCCAGCATTTGGACAGCCAGAACATTGGCTACTGGTCTCGCAGCGAGGACCGGTCGATCTGCGCGGACTTCCGCGGAGACGTCGGCATGTATCGGGTCATTGCCCGGGTCGATGCCGACGACAGCCTGTTCCAGGTTTTCGGCTACTCGCCCGTGCGAGTTCCTCCGGGCTCGCGTCCGGCGATTGCCGAGACGGTGGTTCGGGTCAACTGTGGCTTGAAGGTCGGCAAGTTCGAGATGGACTATGACGAAGGCGAGTTGCGTTTCCAGGCGGCCCAGTTTCTGCCCGACGACGACCTGGAAGACGCGACGATCCAGCGTCTGCTGGGTACGACCATGGCCATGTTGAACACCTACCTCCCGGCCATCCTGTCGGTGATCTACGGCAACGAGTTGCCCATGGACGCCGTCAGGCAAGCCGAGCCGAGACGGCAGGCAGTTGACGATAGTGAAAGCGGTGAGCGGGGAGCCGCCGAGTGAGGCACGCCGAGAATCGGCTTGCCAAGCTCGCGGTTCTCCGCAATTTTGTTCTTTAGGCGTGGCCGAGCAAGCCTGCGAACCCCGAAGAGACCCGGCACAAGGGCCTGGCGAAATATGGCATCGTCTTGCCGATGCTAAGCGCGCTTCCGCCGCCAGCGCCAAGCAAGGGCAATGAAACCGAACGCGGCTAGGACCAGGGTAGAGGGCTCGGGAACGGGCGTAAGCAGGAAGGCGTGCTGCTCACCATGGATGAACCCACCGCCGACGATTTGTCCGGCGTCATTGATCCCGTTGGCCTCTCGAAGTGACCAGCCTGTGCCTGTGTTAATGTCCTTGCGATGGGTCTAAATCCCTCGCCTTCAGGCGAAACCTTTAGGTTATTCGTTTTGCTAGAATTTTGGGATGGAGAAGTATCGAACGAGTTCGCACAGTCGTGATGACATGAAGTAGGGCACCGAGCCCGACGATGCCGGAGACAA
>JAYVCO010000201.1:0-6599 GCA_043749935.1 Planctomycetia bacterium | reverse complement strand
CTGGCCGGATAAACGTCCAACGGTATTCTCGGCTGCGTAAGCCCTTGTCCAGCATGTCGACAAGCTGGACGAACTCCGGGTCTAGCGTGGGGGTCAACTGCTGCCAGTGCCGCATGACGATGACCGAGTCGACCAGCCCGCGGGCGGTTTCGCGGCTCGACTCATACACCAATCGCTCGGTGTTTCGACCGTACCACCAGAAGCTGCCGGTGATCAGCACGAGCAGACAGCCGCCAAACAGGAAGCGGCATTTCCGCTCCAGGCTGGTTTCGCCCAACACACTTTTCAACGACCGATACGACATGCAGAGGGATTCCGTGGACCAAAATTCCCCAGTTCCTATAGTTTACGAGACTTCACGCCAGAACTCCAAGAGGAAAGTCCCAGGGTCG
This sequence comes from Planctomycetia bacterium, assembly GCA_043749935.1. Classification (GTDB taxonomy): domain Bacteria; phylum Planctomycetota; class Planctomycetia; order Pirellulales; family PALSA-1355; genus PALSA-1355. Next base: position 6,207 of record JAYVCO010000201.1, on the reverse strand, counting down.
ATGCAAAAACAGCCTACGCTTAGAGCATGTCGAGCGGATCGACGTCGGCAATCCATTGAATTCCGTCCACGGATTTTAGCTCACTGGTCGTCTCGCGGACGGCCTGGCGCAGCCCGGCCGGTTCGCTTCCGTGAACCTGAATGTGAAACCGAAAGTTGCCGCGCAACTTGGCGATTGGAGCGGGCGCGGGCCCGAGCACGCGCGATTTGAAATCGGCTTTTTCCAAGGCGGCTCGCAAGCGAATCGCCATTTCATCGGCAAACTGTGCGGTCGTCAGTTCGCTCGGACCACGCACCACCAATCGGATCATGCTGGCGAACGGTGGGTAATCGTACGAGGCGCGCACGGGCAATTCTTGTTCGGCGAAGGCATCGTAATCGTGTTTTACAGCGGCCGCGATCGCCGCGTGCTCGGGACTGAACGTCTGGACCAGCACGCGTCCGCCGCGCTCGCCGCGACCGGTTCTGCCGGCCACTTGCGTGACGAGTTGAAACGTTCGTTCCGCGGCGCGAAAGTCGGGCAGGTGCAGCGCGGTGTCGGCATTGATGACGCCCACCAACGTCACGTTCGGAAAATCGAGACCCTTCGCGATCATTTGCGTTCCGACCAGGATCCGCACTTCGCCGTCGCGAAACAGCTTGAACGCCGCCTCGTGGCTGCCGTGCTTTTGCATCGTGTCGGTGTCCATCCGCAAACAGCGATACTCGCCAAACCGGGCTTTCACCTCAGCCTCGAGCCGCTGGGTGCCCAGGCCACTATAGCGAATACCCTCGAAATGGCACTCTGGGCATTCGGTCGGAGCGGCGACCTGATAATCGCAGTAATGGCAAATCGCGACGTGCTTTTGCAAATGATGCGTCAGAGCGATGGCGCAATGCGGACATTCTTGCACCACGCCGCAGGCCGGACACTGAATGTGTGTCGAATAGCCGCGCCGATTCAGCAGCAGTATGATTTGGCCATCGTCTTTCAGGGCTGCATCCATCGCCAGGGAAAGCTGCCGGCTGATCGCACCGCGGCTCCGACGGTCGCGGAACTCGACGCGCAAGTCGATCGTGCCCACCGCCGGCAGCGGACGATCGAACACGCGCTTGGGCAGCGAAACCAGCCGATACTGCCCGTTGTGGGCCCGGTACCAACTTTCGAGCGAAGGCGTGGCAGAACCGAGCACGAGCGGAATCTTTTCGGCCCTGGCCCGCTCGAGCGCCACGTCGCGGGCGTTATATCGCGGAGCCGTGTCTTGCTTGAAAGAGGTCTCGTGCTCCTCGTCCAAAATAATCAGTCCCAGGTTCGGCGTGGGCGCAAACACGGCGCTGCGAGCGCCGACGACCACCGAGACCCCGCCACTGACGATCTGCTCCCAATGCCGCCGCCGTTCGGTGTCGCTCAGATGGCTGTGCAGCACCGCGACATTGCCAAACCTCGAACGAAATCGAGCTTCGGTCTGTGGCGTCAAACTGATCTCGGGCACGAGGACAATTGCCTGGCGGCCAAATCGCAAGACTTCGGCAATTGCCTGAATATAGATTTCGGTTTTCCCGCTGCCGGTCACGCCGTGGACCAGGACGGTCCAGTGGGCGCGCGAATTCAGTCCTTCAAGAATCACGTCGAGCGCCTGCCGCTGATCGGCATTGAGCGTCAGATTGGCCTCAGGCTCCGAGAGCTCGAGATCTGCGAGATGTCCACTATCAAATCGCTGCGATTCCGTTTCGAGCAATCCTTTCTTGCACAAGGTTTGAATCGGCCCAACGGTGCAGCCCACGGCATGGGCCACCTGCTGGATTGGCACCGGACGCGTACGGCCTGCCAAATAATTCAGGATTCGCGATTGGGTCGGCGTCAGCTTGAGTTGCGTCAGCCGGGCAGCGACGTGGCTGGGTAGCGATACGAATTGGGTTTTCCGCGTTCCGGCCTGGCCGCGAACTCCTGCGGGCACCACGGCTTCGAGCACTTGTCCCCAAGGGCAAAGGTAGTAGTCGGCCATCCACTCGGTGAGCCGGAGCATGGCCGGGGTGAGCAGCGTGCGCTCTTCGACCACACCGTCGAGCGGCTTGAGCCGGTGGTTGCCGGCCAGACGGTTCTCGAGCTTCACGCAATACCCGGTGACCAGCCGGTTCTGTTTGCCAAACGGGGCCCGCACGCGCTGACCGGCCGACACGGCGGTGCGTAAGGCCTCGGGAACCAGGTAATCAAACGGGCGCTGCGGACCGGTGGAAAACACGACCGTCGCGACAAGCTGCTCGGACTGGTCGTCCTGCTCCCAAGGGGCCGGATTTGTCTCAAACAGGCTCTGTTGCTCACGCTTCATTTAGTCACTCGGGGAAACCAGTCGGCCGGTACAATTGCGCGTAGTCAGCAACAAACGCACCGGCTACGATACTGCCAAATCAGCATGCCCGCGACCCTCAATATCGCCGGACGCCGAACGGCTGGCAAACTGGGTGAGCAGCAAACCGAAGACCGGGCAAATCGAAGGACGAATGTTGATGCGGCTAGGAATTCTTGGCGGAACCTTTGATCCGGTCCACTACGGGCATCTTCTTTTGGCCGAAAGTTGCCGCGAGCAGCTCTCGCTCGAACAGGTGTGGTTTCTGCCGGCTGCCGTGCCGCCCCACAAACAACAGCGGGAACTTGCGCCCGCGGCCCAGCGAGTTGAAATGCTGGAACTGGCCATCGGCGGGAACGAACGTTTTCTCGTCTGCCCCTACGAAATCGAGCGTGGGGGGGTCAATTACACAGTCGACACCTTGGCGCACTTGCATCAGAAGGACCCCTCGCGGGAATTGTTCTTCCTGATGGGGGCCGACTCGTTGCGCGATCTGCCCAGTTGGAAAGAGCCAGCCAGACTTTGCCAATTGGCGACGCCGGTGGTGGTGTGCCGCTCGGGTTTCCACGCGGCGGCCGACGAGAGTTTGGACCTCACCGCGCTTGCCACTTTGCTGCCGAACGAACGGCTCGAAGCCATTCGGGCTCATCAAGTGCAAATGCCCCGGATTGATTTAAGCAGCAGGGAAATTCGCCAGCGGGTAGCCGCCCGAAAGAGCATTCGCTATTCCACGCCCCGGGCGGTCGAAATGTACATCGAGGCCCACCGCCTTTACACGACCGCTAGCTAGCAGCAGCAACGGCTGCTATCAATCACACGATCAAGCGGCTTTTGGCAGTTTGAGCACTGCGTGCAAACGGGGCGGCAATTCGATGGTTTGCAGTTGGGGCGAATCGCGCAGGGCATCGAGCACCTGATCGAGCTGCTCGCGGGGGCTGAGTGCCAAATCGATAAAGATCCAACGGCGTCCCTGAAACTCGCAAGCCCCGGCGGTCGCGCCACCAAACCAGTCCTGGCGCACTCCAATTCCACATTGACCGGCTAGCGCGATGGCCTGCTCAAGTAATTCGACTGTGTGCATTTTCGCGTCCGTGCGAAGAGGGTAGAGGTTTTCTCGGCCGTCCATCGGCGTATCGCTTTAGTGGCCGGGATTATATCGGCTTGCACTTTAGTTGCCCAGCCGGGCACGACGATACCGAATCGAGAGAGTAAAGCTCTTCGAAACAACGAGTTAAGACGCGCGTGCGACGGCAAAGCAGGCAGAATGAACCCTGCTAGGCAATTGCCGTCCTCTGTTCAAATGGGGGCGTCCCGTCTCCCTGTCCACCCGAAGGCGAAGCAATGTCTGATAGCGAATCGCTCCATGATCGCGGCCATGAACCCAGCTTGGAAGAGCAACTCTCGATCGTCAAAGAACAACTTTTCCAAGCACAGAAACTGACGGCTTTGGGCGATTTGGTCAGCACGACGACGCACGAATTCAATAACGTACTGACCACGATCATCAACTACGCGAAGCTGGGCCAGCGCCATCGCGACCAGCCGACGCGCGACAAGGCTTTCGAGAAAATCCTCATGGCCGGTCTGCGGGCCGCCAAAATCACCAACGGCATCCTTGGTTTTGCGCGCAATCGGCCGCAAGGCATGGAGCCGACCGACATGGTCAAATTGGTCGACGACTCGCTGATGCTGTTGGAACGCGAGATGATGAAATATCGTGTCGCGGTCGAGAAGCAGTTCCAAGACGTGCCGCCAGCGATGGTCAATGCGAACCAGATCCAACAGGTGCTGATGAACCTGTTGGTCAATGCGCGGCAGGCAATGCCCACCGGCGGACAAATCGTGCTGCGTCTGAGCTACGACGCTCCGCACAACACGGTGGATCTGATGGTTCGCGACACTAGCTCGGGCATTCCGACCGACAAGCTGCCCCACATCTTCGAGCGGTTCTATACGACCAAGAGCGGCCCGGATGCTAGCGGCAAAGGTGGTACTGGCTTGGGCTTGTCGTTCTGTCGCGACGTCATCGAAGCCCACCACGGGCGCATTCGAGTCGAAAGCTCTCTGGGCAAAGGAACGGCGTTCACGTTGAAGTTGCCGGCGGTCAAGCTGACAGAACCCGTGACCCTGCCGCTCAATGTGCCGGTGCCCGCTTCGCAAAGCCATGTGGCTGGGCATTAGAACGAATCGAAGCCCTTGGGAGTCTGGCCTATCCCTCTCGGGCGATGAGCAGCTCAGCGGGGGATCGGGCCGCCGAAGCCGCCGAGTCGGCCTTGGATCTGGGCTAAGATCACCTGTTCCAGGGCCAAGTCCCGACCCACTTCGATCCACCCGATCGTCGGCTGCTGCCCACCCACGGGGTTGTTGACCCGTTGCAACGAGTCGTCGTTTCTGAGCGCCGCCGGATTGGATTGGCTTACGCTGCCCGACTCGGGGCGAGGAACATTTTCCAGTTGTTTTTCCACCTGGACCTCAACCAGGTAGCCACCCTGCGCGGGGATGACGCGCACCAGAGCGCGGCGTCGGATGGACTGGAGCGTGCTTTCGAGTCGTTCGTAGAAATCGACCGAGTCGTGAGTCCAAGGTTCCAGCAGGGTCGAGCCGCCGCGCGGATAGGTCTCCAGGCGCCCTTCGGTCAACAAGTCGCCTACCAGCCGGACCCGGTCTTCCTCTTTGATCTTGAAATAGTCGTCGATCACGTCGACCACTTGTTCCCAGACAAAGTCGCGATCCAGAGTTTGAACGAGTACCGGGTTGGCTTGGGGAGGCGGCGGCCCAAAGGCGAGCTCGGGCGGAACATAGGTCGGCGGATTCCAGGCCTGGCAGCCGGCCGCGGCCAGCGCGCAGAGCATCCCCGCTGAGAGCCGCCAGGCGCGGCACTTCCCTCCAGAAACAGCTCGATCGCGGCGCATAGGAACCATGCGAAAGGAATCATCGCGAGAAATGGAGCGGGAGTGTGACGAAATCCGCCTCAGCCGACAAGAGCAGGTATGGAGCGCCCCGGTCGCTTAAATTACCCAGCTTGCGGGTAGGGGTTGGGGATTCGGGGTTAGAGGTTGGGGAAGTAAAAAAGCCGTGTCTTGCGACACGGCCTTATTTGGTTTGGAAGAGTCCGAGCGAAACCCAGTTAGTAGCAGTTCGAATCGATGCCCAACCGGATTTTCAGTTGGTGGAACTCTTCGGCGTAATGCTCGCTCGAGGAGTGAACGTGCTCGGCCTCGGTGATGAACTTCATTTGATCGTTGCAACGCACGTTGCGGCTGCGAAAGATCTGCTCGTACTGTTGCAGCTTGTTTCCGTAGACGATCAGAAGTTTGTGCTCATCGAACTGAACTTCTTGTGGAATCGCCGGGTTCAATACGGCAATGCCGGTGCAGCCGTCGTTGAGCAGCAAGTCCTCGAAGTCCCAAAGAATGCTCTTGAGCACCGGAAGATCGATGTGCTCGCGATACAGGTCCACGTGTCCCTGGTTCTCACGGTCGTGACTGGTTTCCAACACGACGTCGACTTCGGAGCCCAGCGGATCGAGAACGTCCATGAAGACTTCGAACAGTTGCTCTTTCGAGGCGGCGCCCATCAGCACGGGCACGCTCGACTTGTTTTCGTCATCGCGATAGACGTCGTGCCGGTAGCCTTGGCAAGGAATGACTTGCAAGTCGTACGAAGGCCGCACGGCGCCGCTCAACACGAAATCACCATAGCGTGTAACGCCCAAGTGGGCTTCGAGTTGTTCGTCCGTGAGGTGATCGAAGCTGCTAGTTGCGTGCGACGGCATTCCATCGCGAAATACATTGCGAAAGAACTTTTTTAGGAAACCCATCGGCGACCTCAAGATGCTGTCAGACTCAAAGATTGGGAGCAAAGGAAAAACTCTTTGAAAG
>JAYVCO010000200.1:0-2232 GCA_043749935.1 Planctomycetia bacterium | reverse complement strand
CTATCAATTTGCGGTCCGCGCGGTCGCCAGCGCCTGGGGCATCGACCCGGCGCAGTTCGGACCAACGCGCGAGCTGGCGGCGCAAATCGTGGGCGTGTTGCTGATCACCTGTGCCTAGGCGCTATTGAATCATTTGGGTATTCGCCTGACGGCCGCACTGACGGACTTTAGCGGCTACTGGATTCTGCTCGTTGCTTCGGCGCTGACCGTCGCCATGCTCCTGTACGCTCCGGCGATCGATCTTGGGCGATTGATCACGTTCACCAACTACAGCGGCGGCGCTGGTGGAAACATTTGGCCCGAAAGCGGCAACCTCGCGTGGCTGTTTTTGCTAGGCTTCCTGTTGCCGGCTTACACCGTGACCGGGTTCGACGCGTCGGCCCATACGTCGGAAGAAACCGTCGGCGCATCGCACCACGTACCACGGGGCATCGTGCGCTCGGTGCTCGTGTCGGGCTTGTTCGGTTGGGCCATGCTCTCGGCCATCGTGTTGGCCATTCCCGATTTGGACGCCGCGGCGGCGCAAGGCAGCAACGCATTTTTCTGGATCGTGCAACACGTGCTGCCGGACAAGCTGTGGATCGTGCTGTCAATCGGAATCGTCGTGGCGCAATTCTTTGCCGGACTGGCGACTCTGACTTCCACCTCGCGCATGGCCTACGCCTTCGCCCGCGATGGTGGCTTGCCCTACTCGGAATACATCCGGCACGTCGATCCCCGGTTTCGCACTCCAGCGATCGCGATCTGGACCGTGGCGATATTGTCCGTGGCGTTCGTCATCTATACGCCGATCTATTCGACGATCACGGGACTCTGCACGATGCTCCTCTATATTTCCTACGTGATTCCAACGGCGTTGGGCCTGTTGGCTTATGGCCGCACCTGGACCGAAATGGGGCCCTGGAGCTTGGGCGCCACTGCGTATCGGCTGTTCGCGCTATTGTCGATTTTTGGATGCGGTCTGATCCTGCTGATCGGGATTCAACCGCCGAACGAAAAGAATCTTTGGATCGTGCTGTTCTCACTGGCGCTGACGGCAGTCGTGTGGTTCAGTTATGAGAAGCGCCATTTCCGCGGGCCTCCGCAAGGCGTGCTCAATCGGTCGCGGGCCCATTTGCCACAGCCGCTGGAGCCCGTGATTGTCGAGGCACAATAGGTCATGGCCCAATCGAGCAAACTGGTCGGTTTGGATTGCGGCTCGACGACCACGAGTGCCGTCATTGCCAAGGCCCAACTCGTTCGAGGCGCCCTCGGCCGCGTGGAAATCACGAATCTTGAGCCCGTCTTCCGCTCTGAAACCGTCTTTACGCCTTTCGACGACAATCGCATCGACGCTGCGCGGCTGGAGCAGTATCTCGACGACTGGCTGAAAAGTGCGTCGCTATCGAGCGAAGAGATTTTTGGGGGCGGCGCCCTGATCACTGGCCTGGCAGCCCAGAGTGCAAATGCGGCGGCCGTTTCGCAACTGATCGAGGCTCGATTGTCGGATTCGCTCGTGGTCACGGCCGACGACCCACGGCTCGAGTCTTGGCTCGCGTTCATGGGCAATTGTCATGCGCTGTCGAAAGCGCAGCCGCGAACGCCGATCTTGAATCTCGATATTGGCGGCGGGACGACGAATCTCGCGTTGGGACTCGACGGGCAAGTCGTGACCACCGGTTGCCTGTTCGTCGGCGCGCGGCACTTTCAATTCGTGCCCGGGACATACCAACTCGTCCATCTCTCGTCATACGCTGCTGCGCTCTTGGCTCACCTGAAAATCGATCGTCGGATTGGCGAGATGCTCACGCCCGCGGAAGTCGAGGCGATTCTGGATTTTTACTTGATGCTGATCGAGGAGACGGTTTCGGGACAGGACGAAAAGCTGGCAAGCGAGATTATCCGGCGGCATATTCAAGTGCCTCTAAACATTTCCGAGTTGATCGGCCCGAAGATCGCGATCACGCTCTCGGGCGGAGTGGGACAGCTTGTCTATGCCCGGAGGGCCGTGGGGTCGCCCGACGCAATCACGCAATTTGGCGATCTGGGTGGCGAACTGGCCGCCCGCATTGCCCGGTCGCCGTTGATCGCCGGTCGACTGGGTGCCGTTATTCCCGAGGGGCTAGGCCGGGCGACTGTTTATGGGCTGCTCAAGCACAACACGGAATTATCCGGTTCGACACTCTATCTACCACACCCCCAGCGGCTGCCGCTGAAGAACCTTCCGATCGTCGGCAAGCTCGGCCTGGATGC
>JAYVCO010000199.1:0-4696 GCA_043749935.1 Planctomycetia bacterium | reverse complement strand
TAACATCTCCAGCTACGGCGCCGGCATCAATGGCATCATGGTCGATATAAGCGCGGGCGCTAACCATGCGGCAATGAAAGCCAATGCCGCCTCTGACTTCACGTTTAGGGTCAGCGGGCGGTTCGCTTCGAACGCGACTAACACTTGGACCACCTTGAGTGGTGCCAATCTGCCGAGTGTCAATGTGCGGCTTGGCGATCCCGCGGCTGGCACCGATCGTATCGAGTTAGTCTGGCCGAATGGCACGATCGTGGGCACCTGGTTGGAAGTGACCGTCAAGGCCAATGCCGATTCGGGCCTGACTGCCGACGACGTCTTCTACTTCGGCAGCTCGCCGGGCGACACGGGCTTTGGAAATGATCCTGAAGCGTCGTTCGTCGATGCGACCGATGAACTCCTGGTTAGCAATCATCAGGAGTCAGATCTGAGCTTGAAGTACGCGTATGATGTCGCGAAATCGAACATCTACGATTTCAATCGCGATGGTCAAGTGGACGCCACCGACCAGATCTTCGTTCGGAACTTTGCCGACTCCGACAGCGAGCTCGACATGATCGACTCGTCAGCCAACGGCCCGGTAGCTGTTTTCGTCGGAACTAGCGCTACTCGTGATGCCAACACGTCTGTTGCTTCCGCCCTGTCCAATAAATCAAACAGCTTTGTCTGGCCCCAGAGTGTGCCGACTCTGCTGGATAATATCCTGGGAGATGAAAGCGTCGACAGCATAACCAGCGCCAAGTACTTGAGCGACCTGGTGTGGGAATCGACTTCGCCTAGCCAGGCGAATCTTTCCGAAGTCGATCATTGGGACCTTTCGGGCCTGAGCGAAGAGTTACTCGACTCGCTGCTCATCGGCTTGGGGCTGGGGTAGGTTCCTCGATAGGCTCTGGGAGGATCAGTCGCGCTTTGACAGCGACCCTCGGGTCGAAATCGCGGCAAATTGTTTCACCTTTGTCGAACAGTAGCCTCGTTGGACAAAGCTTACCGGAGCTCACCGAGCAATGGATCGAGCAACCCGTCTTCAAGCCATACTGCATCGACCAATTCATTTTGCTCGGCGAAAATCTCTTGCCCTGGCAGGCCTGTGAGCGCCAGAGCGCCAAGCTGCTCGAAGACCTTGGCCCGGTCGGCGTCATCTGATTCATTGGCAAGAAGGGTCCCGACGCCTACACTCGAATTCTCCGCTGCACGGGCCAAGGCGGACGCCACTGCGGCGCTAACGATGAGGCTCGACGAATCGCTCGCCTGGCTGTTGCCCGGAGTCGAACTAGTAAACTCCGTTGTTGCCACGTCACCAGCGATTGGAGCAAACGGACCGTTCACCAAAATGTTGATGGCGTCGAGCTCGCCGTGGGAACTGCCAAAATTGCGAGCCAGAACCTGGTCGGTCGCGTCCACCTGGTCGTCTTTGTTGTAGTCGTAAATGTTCGCCACCGCGATCACCAGCGGGTGGCTGAGCGCCAGGTCCGATTCTTGATGGTTACGAGACACGATTTCGTCCGTGGCATCGGTGAACCCCGCGTCGGATTCGTTTCCCTGGCCCGAGTCGCCTGGAAGACTGCCGAAATAAAACACGTCATCGGCTGCCAGACCAGAGTCGGCGCCAGCCTTGACGATGACTTCCAACCACGTATCCACGATCGTGCCATTCGGCCAGGTAAGTTCGATTCGATCCGCGCCACCGACACCTGCGCTGGTTCGCAAATTCACCGCGGGCAGGTTGGCTCCGCTGAGCGTGGACCAGGTGTTGGGCGAGTTCGAAGCGAACGGCCCACTGACCTTGAAAACAAAGTCGGACTTGGCGTTCGTAACGAGCGCGCTGTGATTTCCGCCCGCGGAAATGTCGACCATGATTCCATTGATGCCGGCGGAATAGCCAGAGACATTGTTGAAGTTCGACTTGCCGCTGCCGGGCAGCAGCGCGATCTTGCCGGCTGCAATCGCGGTGTCATTGTTGAAGCTGGCGTTGTTGGCCGAATTGTCGAAATACGAATTGTTGTAGAACAGTTGCCGCGAGACAACGCTCGGTTGCGTCGATGAAATGCGAAAGACCTCGCCCGTGGTGCCGCGCGAAAGATAATACAGGTTGCCCGCGGCATCGAGCTTCAGATCGACCGGAGCGGTCACGCCGCTAGCAAAATCGGTCGAGGTATCGGGCGTCGTGATGCTGCCGGGCTGAGCGGGATCAAAAACGCGAATGAAGTTCGCGCCGAAGTCCGAGAAAAAATATTTGCCCGCATAGGCGTTTCCAAACTGACCGCCCGCCGGATAGAAAGCTCCCCCGGTAATCGCCACACCAGCGGGTGTCGGGAGCGAGCTGTTGTGATCGTAAGCCATCACCGGATTGAGGTAGTTGGGCCAGGGCGGAGGCGATAGAAAGCCTTCTTCCAGGGGCGCGCTGCTGCCGGCCCAGCCATAGTTGGCGCCAGCCTGCCCCTGGTCGATCTCCTCCCAGTTGCTCTCGCCCACGTCGTTGATGAACATCTTGCCCGAGCCGGGTTGAAACGCGAATGTGAATGGATTGCGCAACCCCATCGCAAAGATCGAGCCTTGCCAGTCGGTCGCGCTGCCGGTGTAAAACGGGTTGTCAGCCAGATTCGTTCCGTCGGGATTCAGCCGCAACATTTTTCCGAACGGCGTGGTCAAGATTTGCGAAACGTGGGCCGACTGTGGCGTCGTGTCGTAGTTGTGGTCGCCGACAGCAACATAGAGCTTGCCATCGGGACCAAAATGAGTTGCGCCGCCGTTGTGATTCGAGTCGCCATCTTCGGCCTCCGGCGGAAGATCGCGCAGCACTAACTCGCTGCCCAGCGTGGGAGCGGTCGTGCCCGCGCCGGTCACCGTGAAACGGCTGACTCGGTTATGGCGCTGCGTGGCGCCAACAGTCGGCGCGGTGTAATACAGATAGACATAATCCGTGTTCGCACCGGCTCCGTCATAGGTGGGATCAAACGCGATGCCCAGCAGCCCGCGTTCGCCGGTCGAGTCGACACTCAAAGTCAGCGTCGTGGCCGTCGTGCCATCGTTGCGCACAAGCTTGGCGCGTCCGGTCTGTTCGAGGATCCAAAGCTGGCCGGTTGGCGAAAACTCCATCGCCGTGGGCGAGGCCAAATCGCTGGCTGTGGTGATGAGCGTTTGAGTGAAACCAGTTGGCAGCGTGGCCAGCATCAACCGGTCTTCCAACTGCTGCACGTGAAGCCGAGATGTGGTCGGGCGAACATTTCGGCGACGCGACGAACGAGCACAATCGGGTTTCCCCGTTCCAAATATGCGCGAGCGCATTCGATTTCTCCTCTCGACATGGAACGAGGCCGCCCCCGTTTCCATGGTTCCCTGCCCCATGCAATAGCCTAGCGAATATCGCCAGGGAATCAATGAACTGCACAGGCACTGGCCATAGCCAGCGCCTGTACGCCGGCCAAAACCATGCTGCACAAGCAATGCACAAGTCAGAGCAGGGCCATTGGAAACCGTGATTGGTTATAATGTGCCTGCATTCCAACGCGATAACGGGGCCTGGCTGCCCTTGGCATGCAAATAACCGCGTCGATCGAGAATTTTTCGAGGCGCCGGGGCCTCGAAAAAAAGTGGCCACGAAAGTTGGGAGTCCCTTGGATATGTCGAGCAACTCTGACTGTTTGGTCATGGGCACGGCTTTCAAGTTGCAGGTGCCGCAGGTCCGTTTGTTCGTCGAGTCGCTGCGGAAGCACTACGACGGCCCGGTCATGCTGCTAGTCACCAGTCTTGATTCCCGCGACCTGGTTGTCTATCTGTGCTCACGAGGGGTGACGCCCGTATTCTTCGACTGCCCGTATTGGATGTTGACGCACATTCAAGTGGCCCGATACATCCGCTATGGCGAAATTCTCCGTGGCAGCGAGCGCGCGTACGATCGCATCTTGCTCTCGGACGTATCCGACATCCTCTTTCAGGCACATCCTTTCGCGGGTGCTCCGCCGGGCGAGCTGCTTTGCTTTCTGGAACACGCGGATCGTCGGATCGGAAAGTGCCAGGCCAACTCGCTGTGGATGGAGCAGATCTATGGCCCGGAAGTGCTCGCGCGGCTCAAGGATTGCATGATCTCTTGCTCCGGAACCACGATCGGCTCGCACGCCGCAATCCTGCGTTACATCGATCTGCTGCTATCGTATGCCGATCCCAAAATCTTGGCCGCGCTGAAGGGATTCCGCGGGCACGACCAGGCGATCCACAATTTCCTGCTCCACACCGGCGCCCTGCCGCAAGCTCAATTGGTCCCGAACGGGCAGCACGTCCTGACTCTCGGCGGCGCTCCTGATTCCGAAGTCATCTTGGGTCCGAACGGCACCTTGCTCTCACCCGACGGACGCCTGTGTCCGATCGTCCACCACTACGAAGCCCGCGGCCAGTCTCACATCGCGGCCGCCTTTCCGATGGATGCTCGTTGAGCGTTTACGAATTGAATTGACATTTGCACTTTTTCCGGCTTCAATGTGATTTGACGACACGCGGGTAGCGAAATGTCCAGTCAAGCAGTGTAGCTTTCAGCTATCCGTCACGTCACTTCCAGTGTCGCTCAGAAAGCAACTGTCGCTCGGAAAGCTAGTGGCGATCTAGGCCTTAAACAAGCGAGCCTCGAGGCGTTTTGTTGGTGATTTTTCACGCTGAGCGCGAGCGCAATGTCAGCCGGGAGACGCCGGGTGGGGCTCTGCGATTG
>JAYVCO010000198.1:0-3476 GCA_043749935.1 Planctomycetia bacterium | reverse complement strand
GATCCGGCCGAAGGCCACTTGCTGGCGATGGAAATGTTTCCGGAGGAGGACAACGATCCTTGCGAACTGTACTTCAGCGATTTTCAAGAAGTCGAGGGCCGGATTTTTCCCAAGCGGATCGAAGTGCGTCACGCGGATATTGTCTATCAGGTCATCCAGTGCAAGCAATTCAAGTTCGCACCCGCGGGGGAGAAATAGCCATGCGAAACTTGTTGTTCGAAACGGCGCGGTGGACGCTGGCCCTGGCGATTGTGATTGCCGCCTGCGGAACGCGCGCCATGGCGCAAGCGATTGCTGCCGACTCGTTCTCTCAAGTGATCGAGGCCAATCAGCCCAAGATGGTCAAGATCTATGGCGCCGGCGGCGTGCGCGGGCTCGAGTCGTATCAGAGCGGGTTCCTGATTTCCGAATCGGGGCACATCCTGACGGCCTGGAGCTATGTGCTCGACACCGACTATATCACCGCTGTGCTCGACGACGGGCGAAAATTCGAAGCCAAGCTCGTGGGCGCCGATCCTCGTTTGGAAGTGGCCGTGCTTAAGATCGAAGCTACGGAGTTGCCGTTTTTCGATCTGCCGGCGAGCGTGCCGGCCGAAGGGGGCAGTCGCGTTTTGGCATTCAGCAACCTGTTTGGCGTGGCCACCGGAGACGAGCCGGCCAGTGTGCAGCACGGCATCATTGCCGTCAAAACCCGGCTCGATGCTCGACGAGGAACGTTCGAGACGCCCTACCACGGCTCGGTCTATGTGTTGGACGCGATGACCAACAATCCTGGGGCGGCTGGCGGGGCGCTTACGAATCAACACGGCGAATTGTTGGCCATGCTCGGCAAGGAATTGCGCAACGCACAAAACAATATCTGGTTGAACTACGCCCTGCCGATCGAGGAGCTGCGCGGTTCGGTCGACGCGATTCTAGCCGGAAAATTCCGACCGGGCGAAGACAAGCCCGCGATCAAGCCCGATGAAGCCGTCGATCTGGCGTCGCTCGGCGTGGTGCTCGTGCCCGACATTCTGGAGCGGACGCCGCCCTTTGTAGACGAAGTGCGTGCCAACTCGCCCGGTCAACAGGCCGGAATCAGGCCGGACGATCTGATTGTTTTCGTTGGCGAGAACCTCGTTCACTCCTGCAAGGGTTTTCGCGAAGAGCTAGCGCGCATCGAACGCGACGTTCCCCTGCGGCTCGTGTTGATGCGTGGACAAGAACTGATCGAGGCGGTGATCAACCCAATCGCCACGCCCGCCGCTGCAACTTCGCCTGCCGCAAAGACCCAACCGGAATCCAAATGAGCAACACCCTCTGGCGAAAAGCTGCCGCGGTAAGCGTTTTGGCGCTCTGCCATCTGCTGCTTGGCACGGCCTGGCTCTCGGCTGCTGAGAGTCTGCCGTTGCGCGAAGAACGGGCCATGAAAGCGGCCATTGCTCGCGTGGCGCCCTCGGTGGTTCGCATCGAAACGGTCGGCGGTTTGGAACGCGTGGGGCAAGTCCTGATCGGTACCGGGCCAACCACCGGGCTGGTTGTTTCGCCCGAGGGCCACATCGTTTCGAGCGCGTTCAATTTCGTACAAAAGCCCGACTCGATTCTGGTCACGCTCGAAGGCGGTTCGCGGCACGCGGCCAAGCTGGTGGCCACCGATCGAAGCCGAATGCTGGTGCTCTTGAAGATCGAGACGGAAACCAAGTTGGCCGTGCCCGAGCTCGTGCCGCAGGCCGAAATGCGCGTGGGCCAGTGGGCCTTGGCCGTGGGTCGCACCTTCGAAGCCAATCAGCCGAACGTCTCGGTCGGAATCGTCAGCGCGCTCAATCGCATTTGGGGCAAGGCCGTGCAGACCGATGCGAAAATCTCACCCAACAACTACGGCGGGCCGCTGGTCGATATTTCCGGCCGTGTGCTGGGCGTGTTGGTTCCCATGTCGCCCGAAGGAAACGCCGAAGTCGCGGGCGTCGAGTGGTATGACTCGGGCATCGGCTTCGCCATTCCGCTCGAAACCATCCTCCGCGTCTTGCCCAAGCTCGAACAGGGGCACGACCTGCATGGGGGCCTATTGGGCATCAACATGAAGGGCGCCGACGTCTATGGCGACGCGGCCGAAATTGCCGCCGCGCGAGCCACGGGGCCAGCCTACAAGGCGGGCCTGCGAGCCGGAGACAAGATTGTCGAAGTCGCCGGACATCCGGTCACGCGCCAGGCCGAGTTGAAGCACCAGCTTGGCCCTCTCTATGCCGGCGATAAGGTGAAGGTGGTCGCTTTGCGCGGCACCGAACGCATCGAGCACGAAATCGAATTGGTCGATAAGGTCGAGCCTTACGAGTTTTCGTTCCTGGGCATTCTGCCGATGCGCTTCACCAAAGGCGAGAACAACGCGGGCCTGATCGTGCGCTACGTTTATCCCGAAAGTCCCGCAGCAACCGCCGGCCTCAAGCCAGGCGATCGCATCGCCAAATTCGCCGGCCAAGAGGTCACACAAGCGAACCAGGTCGTGCAGAGACTTCAAACGCTTTCGCCCGATGAGAAAGTGCAGCTCGAAGTTCGCCGCGGCGAAGAAACGCTCGCGATCGAGGCACAACTGGGCCGGCTGCCTGAAGACCTGCCGGGCGAACTGCCCGCGGCGCATGGCGCGCTGGTGCGCGACGAAGCTCCGCCGGCCGAAGGCCCGCAGGTTGGTGTTGTGCCGCTCAAGATGCCCGAGTTCGCCAATGAGTGCGTGGCCTATGTGCCGGAGAACTACGACCCAAGAATTGCGTATGGCGTTGTGGTTTGGTTGCACGCTCCGGGCGGTTACAAACAGGAAGAACTGATCGAGCGCTGGAAGCCCCTTTGCGACCGCTACGATTTCATTCTGCTCGCGCCGAAATCGTCGGACCGCACCAAGTGGCAGCCGACGGAAGCCCGCTTTGTTCGCCGAGTGTTGGATCAATTGACGAAGAGCTATACGACAGATCCCGCGCGGATCGTCGTCCATGGCCACGAAGGGGGCGGAGCGCTGGCGTACCTGGTTGGTCTGTCGAATGCTGACGTGGTGCGTGCCGTCGCGGCGGTCGATGCCCCGCTGCCCCGCCTGATCCAGCCGCCCGAGACCGATCCGGTGCATCGGCTGGCAATCTATTCGACCCTGGCAACCAAAAGCGAGTTGGCTATGTTCATCGAAGCCGGCATAAAACGTTTCCGCGATCTGAAATACCCGGTGACGGTCATGGAAGTCGGCGAGCAAGCCCGGTATCTGACGCCCGAGGAACTGGCCGAGTTGGTCCGCTGGTTCGACACGCTCGACCGGTTTTAGCAGTCTGAATGTCCAGAAATGTCACCCGCGTAATGTCATCTGCGTGGTGCCACTGGTGTGTCGCCCATTCATATCTACACAAGTGTGCTAGCGGTCTTGACGCTGGCAGAGAGAATGGGAGTATGTTCCAAGAGTTTTTTTTGGCGATGAGCGTCTGAGTAAGCGGTATCGGGCGATGGTGGAGGCTCATTTGGCC
>JAYVCO010000197.1:0-17351 GCA_043749935.1 Planctomycetia bacterium | reverse complement strand
TTCTGTACTGCCTGGCAACGACTTCTTGCCTGCTGGCTGCCGACAATCGGCCGCTGAGCAAAGCTTCGTCGGATACAGATTGGCCGCAATGGCGCGGTCCGCATCGCGATGGTATTTCCGCCGACACCGGATTGCTAACCGAGTGGCCCAAAGAAGGTCCAAAACTGCTTTGGAAAGCAGGCGGATTAGGCCGCGGATTCTCCAGCGTTGCCGTCGTCAGTGGCCACATCTATACCTTGGGCGACCGCGAGGCCGGTCAGTTCGTGATCGCGCTCGACGCCGCGAATGGAAAGGAACTGTGGAGCACTCGCATTGGCGAAGTCTGGGAACCGCAGGGCTACGCCGGCCCGCGCTGCACACCCACGGTCGATGGAAAGTTGCTCTACGTCATCTGACCGCACGGCGACCTGGTCTGCCTGGAAACGGCCACCGGCAAAGAGGTCTGGCATCGGAATATGAAAACGGACTTCGACGGCCGGATGCACTCCGGCTGGGGCTATAGCGAATCACCCCTGATCGATGGCGACCATCTCGTCTGCACGCCGGGGGGAACCGTCGCCGGCATTGTCGCGCTCGACAAAAAGACCGGCGTAGAAGTCTGGCGTTCCACGATTCCACCGCTCGGCGAGGCGGGCGGTGACGGCGCGGCCTATTCGTCGCTCGTGGTCGGCAATGGCGGCGGCATTCGACAGTATGTGCAAGTCATGGGCCGCGGCGCCGTGGGCGTGGCCGCCAAAGACGGCAAGTTCCTCTGGGGCTACAACAAAGTCGCCAACGGCATCGCCAACATTCCTACGCCGGTCATCCACGGCGATTACGTGTTTGTCTCGACCGGATATGGGGCCGGAGCCGCGCTATTGAAACTGGAACCGGCTGACGGCGGCATCAAAGTCGACGAAGTCTACTTTTTGGATGGCAAGAAATTTCAGAATCACCACGGCGGCATGATCTTGCTGGGCGATTTCATATACGCCGGGCACGGTCACAATGCCGGCGCGCCGACCTGTCTGGAATGGAAGACCGGCAAGACCGTGTGGCGCAACAATCGCGGGCCCGGCACCGGCTCGGCCGCGATCTCGTATGCCGACGGAAATCTCTATGTCCGCTTCGAGAACGGCGTCATGGCCCTGATCGGCGCCACGCCGCTGGAATATCAAGAAAAGGGGCACTTCAAGATCCCCAACGTCCAACAGCCCAGTTGGTCCCACCCCGTAATCGCCGGCGGCAAGCTCTATCTCCGCGAGCAAGACGCGCTGCTCTGTTACGAGATCAAGAAGTAGACTCTACTCCTCAACCCGATACAGATGCTTATCGGTTCGCAGATAGAGTGCTTTCCCCGCAACAGCCGGGGACGCCATCATGCGGCCGTCGAGCTGGTTGATTGCCAGCTCCTTGTACTCTTTTCCCGGTGCAAAGACGATCGTGCGACCGTCTTCGCCGCAGCAATAGATCCGACCATCGGCACTGACGGGCGACGCGGAGAAGTTGCCTCCGACTCGCTGTCGATAATTCTGTTTGCCAGTCTTGGCGTCGAGGCAGGTAATCACGCCCGCATCGTTGAGCAGATAGAGCTCATCATCCAGCAAGAGTGGCGAGGGTCGCGTCGGCGCGCCTTTGTCCGACTTCCAAGCCAAATTGCTGGTCGTGATGTCGCCATTGCCGTCGGGCCGAATCGCCATCAGTTCGGGCAGGATATAGCCGGACGAAATGTACAACAGGCCGTGGCCGAACACCGGTCGCGGCACCACCGAAAAACCCGGGTGTTTGACGTTCCAAATCTCATCGCCGCTGCGTGGATCGTAGGCATACACCCATTCTGCGGCGTTCATGATGACCAGATCGCGCTGGCCGCTGTGAATGACCAGCGGGGTGACGAACGCTTTCTTGCGATCGTCGGGCTTGGTGATCACGCCCGAGCGCTTCGTTTTCCAAACCAGGCCCCCGGTTTTCTTGTCGAGCGCCGCGCCATATTGCACGTCGGTGCCATCGCAATTGAACAACAGCAGATTGTCGAACAGAACGGGCGAGCTGCCCGGTCCCACCTCGTGGTTGTGCGCCAATTCCTGCGTTTGCCAAACGATCTCGCCGGTTTTCGCATCGAGGCAAGCGGTGCCCATCGTGCCGAAACAAACGTAGACCCGATCGCCTTCCAGGACCGGCGTGGGCGAGGCATAGCTGTTCGTGCCATGTTTCTCGATCGCTTTGTCGCGATGGAACACTTCGACGTTGCGCGTGACCTGTCCGGTTTTCCGATCGACGCAAACGGCCCGCAGTGAGCAACCCTCTTCGGTGGCCGTGGTCATCCAGATTTGCGAGCCGAGAATGACGGGCGACGACCAGCCCTCGCCGGGGATTTCCGTTTTCCAGGCGACGTGCTCCGTTTCGCTCCAAGTGAGCGGCACGCCGATCGCATCGGAGTGCCCCTGTCCGTCCGGCCCGCGAAACTGCGGCCAGTCCTCGCCCCCTCGCGCCACGGTCGAACCAACGATCAGAACCAACAGGGCGCATCGCAACGACATGGATCACCTCAAACGGCAGGCGGCGGGGCAGGGGGTCGCGAGGCGGCTTTTCGGCCGCTCGCAAGTAGGCCTTTCAGGATAATAGGCCGGTGTAACCGCCGTCAACTTGATTCGATATCCCGCAAAGACCATCCTCTTGCGGCGCGTTGTGTTTCGCATTAACCTTGCCCAGTCGCCCCCGCGCCTCTCTCGGAGATACCGATGCAACGTCCCCTGGCCACAGACGCCGCAGGCAGCCCCTCGTCGAGCAAATCCAGCACGACATATAGCTGGGCGGTCGTCGGCATGCTGTGGTTTATATGCTTTTTCAATTACGCCGATCGACAGGCGATTTTCTCGATTTTCAAGGTGCTCGAAAGCGAATTTGGGTTTTCCAAGCAGCAGCTCGGACTGATCGGTTCGGCTTTTGCAATCGTCTACGCGTTCTCCGCGCCGGTCGCTGGGCAATTTGCCGATCGCGTCTCTCGCAAGTTCGTGATTTTGGCTGGCCTTTATGTCTGGAGCGCCGTCACTGGCTTCACGGCTCTGTGCTCCCAAGTGTGGCAATTCGTGCTGGTGCGCGGGGCCGAGGGCTTGGGCGAAACCGTTTATTTCCCCGCTTCGATGTCGCTCATCAGCGACTATCACGCCAAAGCCACGCGTTCGCGGGCGATGAGCTTTCATCAGACTAGTGTCTACGCCGGCACGATTGGCGGCGGCGCGCTGGCGGGTTGGATGGGGCAACATTATGGTTGGCAAGCTCCCTTCATCGTGCTGGGAGTCGCTGGCGTGTTGCTAGGCCTGGTGCTGGCCGCCTTCATCCGCGAGCCGCAACGCAACGAAGCCGAGCGCCGTGAATTGGGGCATTCCATCGAAGAGCCTGCCGAGCCGCCCGTGCCGTTTGGAGAGTTCATGCGCGGTCTTTTGACGACGCCTTCCGCGATACTGTTGATTTTGGCTTTCTTGGGTGCCAATTCCGTGGGTCTGGTTTTCTTGAGTTGGATGCCCACCTTTTTGAACGAGAAGTTCAATCTCAGTCTGGCGGTCGCGGGCGTCTCGGCGACCGTCTACCTGCAAATCGCCAGCATGGTCGGCGCGATGCTCGGCGGCAGCATTGCCGATTGGTTGCGTTCGCGGACGGCGGGCGGACGGATGTTCGTGCAAGCCATCGGCGCACTCTGCGGCGCCCCGTTCATTTTTCTCTGTGGCACTACACTCGAGTTGAATGTGTTGGTCGGGGCCATGATCTGCTTTGGATTGTTCAAGGGAATTTACGATTCCAACATTTGGGCGTCGCTCTACGACGTCGTCCCCCCCTCGCGCCGCAGCACTTCTGTGGGGATGATGAACATGATCGGCTGGATCGGCGGAGCGATGGGGCCGTTTTTTGTCGCCATGGCGATCGACAACGGAATCACGATGAGCGTGGCCATTGCCTCGACCGCCGTGATTTACGTCGGCGTGGCTGGCCTGCTCGCTCTGGCCGCGCTCTTCGCGCCGCGCCATCCGGCAGGCTCCGCTGTCGAGGCGTAAGCGGCTTTCTTAAGGTTTCTCCACCGTGCCATCAAAAGTGCGCGGAAGCTCGCAAAAAACAAATAAAACCTGCCAGTTCCGGGACGGCGCCCCTACGGATGGCCGATCCGCCATTCGAGGGGGGGTGAAGCAGCTTACAAATCGCCGAGTTTTCCGGTTTGCGGCCTGTTTGTGAGCTATGTTTTTGCAGTAACCGTTTTTCCCTCCCGACAGCCGTGCGCAGGCGGCGTTCAACTGTCGAAAAACGGCCCGGTGTTTGCGCGCCCCGAGGGGACGCCCAGGCAAATCGGGTCTACGACCCACCGACAGAAAAAACGCCACCATGTTCTCCGCATCCCTGATACCTAACGTGCTGTGGCTAATCCTGGGCGGTGCGCTTGCGCTATTGGCGCAAGCCGCCTGGCGACGACACGCGCACCGATTTGCCGCCGCCCAAGACCGCATCGTCGCGACGTGCAAGAACCTGCTGGACTTCTGTATCTGGTTGCTCGTCCGCCGCCATGTGCTCGACCGCGTCAAACAAGAGATTTTCACGCGCGAACGAGCCGTCGAAGCCTTGCGCCACGCCGAGGCCAAGTACCGCAGCATTTTCGAGAATGCGATCGAAGGTATTTTTCAAACGACTCCTGACGGCCGCTACTTGAGCGCCAACCCGGCCTTGGCCCGCATCTATGGCTACGAATCCACCGAGCAACTGATCGAGGGCATCGGCGACATCGAGAGGCAACTCTATGTCGACGCCGATCGCCGTCACGTGTTCAAACGCTTGATGGACGAGCAGGAAGTCATCTCGAACTTCGAATCGCAAATCTATCGTCGCGACCGGAGCATCATCTGGATTTCCGAAAGTGCTCGAGTCGTGCGCGACGAGCAAGGCCAGATCGAGTACTACGAGGGAACGGTGGTAGACATCTCCGAACGCAAGCACTCGGAAGTTCTTTCTCGCGAGAAGGAAACCGCCGAAGCGGCCAATCAGGCCAAGAGCCAGTTTCTGGCGAACATGAGCCACGAGTTGCGCACGCCCCTTAATGGTGTGATCGGCATGCTCGACCTGTTGAACGAGACTTCGCCAACGCCGCAACAAAACCGCTACATCACGATCGCCCGCTCGTCCGCCGATTTGCTGTTGAGCACGATCAACCAGATCCTCGATTTCTCGAAAATCGAGGCCGGCAAGCTGGAATTGGAAAGCGTCGACTTCAACCTCCGCGCGATCATCGAAGAGTCGCTCGAGATTGTGGCTTCCAAGGCGGCGCAAAAAGGACTGGAGTTGGCGCTGAATATGCCCCTCGGGTTGCCGCCCGCGGTGCGCGGCGATGCGCATCGCCTGCGCCAGATCGTGGTGAATCTGTTGGGCAATGCCATCAAATTCACCGAGCGCGGGCAAGTGCAAGTGCGACTGTCCGTCGCCGCCGATACGTCCGAGAAACTGACGATTCGCGTGGCCGTGGAAGACACCGGCATCGGCATTCCGGCCGACCGCCGCGAACGGCTATTCCGTTCGTTTTCGCAAGTCGACGCATCCACGACCCGGCAATTCGGAGGCACCGGGCTGGGACTGGCCATCTCAAAGCAACTTGTCGAGCTGATGGGTGGCTCGATGGGTGTCGAAAGTCAACCGGGACGAGGTAGTTCATTCTGGTTCCGCGTCCCATTTTTAAAGGTATCCGCCGCAAGCGCGACACGCGAGTTGGCGACTCCCGAGCTGCGGGGACTTCGTGCCCTGGTCGTTGACGACAATGGCACGAATCGCGAAATCTTGTTCCGTCAGCTTTCCGCTTGGGGGTTGCGCGTCGAAACTGCTTGTGAAGGGACCAGTGCGCTCGAAGTGTTGCGACGCGAAGCCGCCGCGGGCAAACCTGTCGAGATCGCGCTGATTGATTTCCACATGCCCACGATGGACGGCTTGGAACTTGCCCGGCAGGTTCGCGCGGACGAGCGGCTAAAGTCAACGCCAATGGTCATGTTGACGTCGATGGCAACACCACTCTCGAGCGCCGAGGCAGATCCTTTGGACATCGCCGGGGCCCTGACGAAACCGGTCCGCCAAACGCAACTCCTGGAAATCATTCAAAACGTCGCCGCCACCCGGAAACGGTTCCAGGCCATCGAGAGCCTTTCGCAGAGCTCAACAACCGTTCCCGCGTCACGCGTCTCGCCGGGCCGTGGCACGAGCTGCCCTTCGCCCGCTATTGCGGCTCGCCGAGCCCGCGCTCGGCTGCTGCTTGCCGAAGACAACGAAATCAATCGCGAAGTCGCTTTGGAAGTGCTCGCTTGCGCAGGCTTCGAGTGTGATGTTGCACGCACGGGCCGCGAAGTGATCGATTTGCTTGTGGCCCAGCCTTACGACGTGGTGCTCATGGATTGCCAGATGCCCGAGATGGACGGCCTGGCCGCGACGCGAGAGATACGTCGATTGGAAATAAACGGTTCGCTGCGCGACCGGAACTATCGAGTCCCGATCATCGCGGTGACCGCCAACGCGATCGCGGGCGATCGGCAAGTCTGCGAACAAGCCGGAATGAACGGCTACATCACGAAGCCGATCGACAGCGGGAACCTGATCGACCTGCTCGATTCCGTGCTGAACGTTTGCAAAGACGACTCCAGCAAGTTGGAGCCACAAATCGCCGCGACCGAACCGGCGGTGCCCGTTGAAACACCTTTTGATCTGGACGATTTGGCCTATCGCTGCCTGGGAAACCAAGACTTGATGCATCGCATTTTCAAGAAACTCGCGGACCGGCTGCCGACGGATGTCGAACACTTGGACGAATTGATTGGCCGCAACGAGTTTGCCGAGGCCGTTGGCCACGCGCACGCGCTGCGAGGTTCGGCCGCGAATCTATCGGCGAAACGTTTGCACCAACTTGCCGGCGAGTTGGAGGCTGCCTGTGGTAAAGCAGACCCTGCCGAGTCACAACGTCGGTTGCGGACGGTCGAGTCCGAAGTCAATCGATGTCTCGAGTTCATCGTCGCTCAGTCTCTTTCCGTGCAGGAACTCGAAGAGTCCATGTCATGAAAGTGCTCGTCGCCGACGACGATGATATCTCTCGAGAGATCCTCGTAAACACGCTGGTCCATGCTGGCTTTCACGTGGTCGCGGTCAACGACGGCGCCGAGGCGCTCGTCGAGATTCGCACCGGCAACTTCCAAATGGTCATCACCGATTGGGACATGCCCAACATGAATGGCGTCGAATTGTGCCGTGCCATTCGCCAGGGTGGGTTCGCCAGCTACATCTATGTCATCCTGCTGACCACGCACGACACTTCGCAAAAGACCGTCGAGGGTCTTTCGGCCGGGGCCGACGATTTCATCACCAAGCCTTTCGATCCGCCGGAGCTCGTGGTCCGGGTGAGAAATGGCGAGCGCGTATTGTCCTTGGAAACCCGTGAAATGACGATCTTCGCGCTGGCCAAGCTGGCCGAGTCGCGCGATACCGATACGGGGGCCCATTTAGAGCGCGTGCGCAGCTACTGCCGCGCGCTGGCGGAACAACTTGCCACGGAAGACCGTTGGGCCGCGAAGATCAACGGCGAGTTCGTGCAATTGCTGTACTCGACTAGCCCGTTGCACGATATCGGCAAAGTAGGAATCCCCGATTGTGTGCTGCTCAAGGCCGGTATGCTGAACCAGCGGGAATTCGAGCTGATGAAGACGCACGCCGAGTTGGGAGCCAAAACGCTCGAAGCCGCGCTCGAACAATTTCCCAATGCCAAATTTCTGAAAATGGCCCGCGATATTGCGCTGACGCACCACGAGCGCTGGGATGGCAGCGGATATCCGCGTGGCCTTGAAGGCGAACAAATCCCCTTGTGCGGTCGAATCGTGGCGCTGGCCGACGTGTACGATGCGCTAACGTCGAAGCGAGTCTACAAGGAGTGCTATGCCCATGACTTGGCGCGAGCCATGATTGTGGAAGCCGCCGGCAAGCATTTTGACCCTGAGATCGTCGCCGGGTTTCTCGCCTGCGAAGATCAGTTTGTCGCCATCCGGCGCCAATATTCCGACAAAGATCTGGCAGGCGACAGCAAGACGGTCTCGATTGCTAGTGCAGAAACACTTGTCGCTCAATCCTAGCCGCCAACAAATCTTCGCTCCGATGCATAGGCTACGAGTCGGCCCATGGGCCAGCCCTGTCTTTTGCTCGAGATGGATTGTCCAGACGGAACGACCGTCGAGTGGTTCCTTGCGAAGGGCTTGTTTCATGCGGCCTGGTACGGGAAACCTGTTTACGCTTGGTCGCTCCACCCGTTTCGTTCTACAATGCACGGGAGCAACGGTTCACGGAAAAATGCGCTGAAAGAACATGACATGGCTGCCATCCATTCGAGCGAAAAACACGGGTCGAACGCGCACGTCGAAGAGGTGCAGATCGCCGGCCATATTATTGACAGCTTGATTCTGCCAAAAATTCTCGACCTGATTACCGCCGCCGGAGGCGCCTTTCGCATCAAGAAAATTACGATCGGGCAGGCGCGCACCGATCCGAGCTTTGCCTTGATCGAAGTGCGCGCGAAAACCGCCGGCCAGCTGACTGATATTCTGGGCCAAATCGTCGATCATGGCGCGGTGCCAACGGCGCAGCAAGATTGCCATCTCGTGGCGGTTGACATCGAAGGCGCGTTTCCAGAAGGATTTTATAGCTCGACCAATCAACGCACCGAGGTGCGGATCGGGGGGCGCTGGATCGACGTGGCCGACCAGGAAATGGATTGCGGCATCATGGTCGACGTCGAGCGCGCGGCGGCCCGCTGCGTGCCAATGACGGAAGCCAGGTCCGGAGCGCTATTCGTAGTGGGACATGGCGGCGTGCGCGTATTTCCGCAGGAGCGATCCCTCGAACGCCAGGAATTCGAGTTCATGGGGAGTAGCGTATCGACCGAAAAGCCCAAGGGGGCAGCAATTCGACAGATCGCGCACGAGTTGTTTAGAACCCGGCAAGAGGGCGGCCAGTGTCTCTTGGTGGGTGGCCCGGCAATCGTCCACACGGGCAGTGGCGAGCACCTCTGTCGATTGTTGCGCGGCGGCTACGTCCATCAGCTCTTTGCCGGAAACGCATTGGCCGCGCACGATATCGAGCAAGCGATGTTCGGTACCAGCCTGGGTGTACACCTCGAACGGGGTGACCTGGCCGAGGCGGGACACGAACACCATCTGCGAGCCATCAACCGCATTCGACGCGTGGGCGGGATCAAGCAGGCCGTCGATGCCGGTTTGCTCAACTCGGGCATCATGTATGAATGTGTCCGCAACGGGATCGATTTTCTGCTGGCCGGCAGCAATCGCGACGACGGGCCATTGCCAGAAGTCATCACCGATGTGCTGGAAGCCCAGCGGCAAATGCGCGCGCGCATTCACGGAGTCACGTTCTGTCTGATGATCGCCACCACGCTGCATTCGATCGCCGTCGGCAATCTGTTGCCGTCTTGGGTCAAGGTCGTCTGCGTCGATATCAATCCCTCGACGGTCATCAAGTTGAGTGATCGCGGCTCCTTCCAAACGGTGGGGTTGGTGACCGACGTCGAGCCATTTTTGCGCTCGCTAGCGCAAGAATTGGATGCCTTGGAGCGAACCGTATGAATGCGCCCAAGGACGCGAAGCCGGGATCCTCGCCCGCGACTTCGCCCATCGAGTCGCCCATCGAGTCGCCCATCGAGTCGACAGCCGCGCGTCACGCACAGGCCAGGATCTTGATGTGCCCGCCCGACTATTATGGTATCGAATACGAAATCAATCCCTGGATGAGCCGCCAGAAGCAAGCCGATCACGAGCAAGCCACGCGCCAATGGACCTCGTTGCGCAGCGTGTTGGAAGACTCCGGCGCAACAACGGTCCTCCTGACGCCGGTTCCGGGGCTGCCCGACCTGGTGTTCACGGCGAATGCGGCGCTGATCTTTCGAGACCAGGCCGTCTTGGCGCGATTTCGTTTTCCGCAGCGAAGCGGCGAAGAAGCCTACGACGAGGCCTGGCTGACCACCGCCGGGTTTACCGTGGACCGCCTGCCGCCGGGCGTGTTTTTCGAAGGGGCAGGCGATGCCCTGTTTTGCGGCGACACTTTGATTGCCGGATATCGGATTCGCAGCGACGTTCGTGGGCATCAGCACATCGGCGTGATGTTCGGATGCCGCGTGATCCCCTTGGAATTGGTCGATCCCTACTATTACCACCTCGATACGTGTTTCTGTCCATTGGCTCCCGGCCAGGCGATCTACTTTCCTGGTGCTTTCGACGATTACGGTCGGCGAGCTCTCGAACAAGCCGTCGCCGAATTGATTCCGGTCAGTGAAGACGAAGCGCGCCGGTTCGCGTGCAACGCGGTGGTCGTGGGTCGCACCGTGATCACGAACACCGGCTGCCCGGGATTGCACGAAGCCCTGCGAGCTCGCGGCTTCGATTGTCGTGAGACACCGCTCGATGAGTTCGTCAAAGCCGGCGGCAGCGCCAAATGCTTGACTCTACGTTTGGACGGCGAAGAGGCGGCGAGTTGGAAGGGCTCGGTGTGACATCCGCACCCAGCTTAGTTCTTCTCTCGCAGCATGAACGAGCCGTTGTCTGCGACCATGAACAAGGGTCGATAGGGATTGAAGCAGGCGTTGGGCACTTTGTAGCCCGGATACCAAACCAGGCTGATCGCCAGGCCCCAACTTTCGCGAACCGCTCTGGGAACCGTGGTGTCGTTGCTGCTGGGCCACAAGTAATTGTAGCTGGCTTGGATGGCCCAGCGCTCCGAAAGCGGTGCCGTGGCATCGCTGCCGAAAATGACGTCGGCGTGGCTGCTCAGCCCGATCCACGTCCGGGCAGTCGCTCCGTTGCAGAAGCGATAGCGGTAGAACAGGTTGTATTGGTCGTTCGATTGCCAGGTGACGGTCGGCTGCCGCAAGAAGGCAGGTGCTGGCCGAGTGTCGCTCTTGGCGTGCGCGGCGGCCCACACGCCGACTTCGTGCTTGCGCAAGACGTAGCTGATTTCCGAACGAATCTGCAACAGGTTCATGTTCACGTAGAACTCATCGTGCAGATAGTCCAGCACCGCGCCACCTTGCAGACCTTGGCTGCAACCCGCGCGACGAAACAGCCCCGTGGTCACGAAGTATTGATCGCGGCGCCGATTGACCACTCCGCCGCCGCCATCCAAATCACTCAGCGCGATCGTGCCACCGAGTTGAAATCCGATGCCTTTGGCATCCCATAGCGGCGAGGCCCAATTGACGGCCTTGTGGAAGCCGAAATTTCCGTTCACACCCAGGTCGACTGGACTCTTGAAGGCTTGCACGCCGCCAAACTCGTTGAAATTCTGCCACTTGACCGGATCGAACAGCCAGGTTTTTTCGGCCCACTCGTGAAGGCGTGAGATGGGACCGAAGTCCCAGTGGCCACTTTCATCTGAGCATGGCTCGCAGTAGGGCCCACCGCCGTTCGGCCCTCCGTCAGTGAACTCATCCCCATAAGCCCCGTCGCCATAAGCCCCGTCGTCGTACGCCGCGACATCCCGGGAGTCGCCGGTGAATTCTTCCGAAGCTTCGTAGCCCGGCGGCGGATCTTCGTCGT
Source organism: Planctomycetia bacterium (assembly GCA_043749935.1). GTDB lineage: Bacteria > Planctomycetota > Planctomycetia > Pirellulales > PALSA-1355 > PALSA-1355. The sequence goes on along the minus strand of JAYVCO010000197.1, from coordinate 5,769 downwards.
AGGGGCCAATCGGTTCGCCGGCTTCGATCGTCTCCGCGTTTGCCGTACGCAGGAAATCCGAACGTGAAGGCCCACGTTCGCGAGGCGGTTGCGGCTCGAAGCGACCCGTCTGCCAGCCACGACGTTGGCGCGTCGGTGGACTGAAGTAGTTGTTCTGTCTCGGCTGTCCCTCGAGTTCGCTGGCCAGCATCATCCGCGGCGCCGGCTCGGGCGCGGAAAAGCCCTGCGGCGAAGTTCTCGAACCATAGCGATAGTTCGCGGCCTCTAGCGCCCTTCCGCAGCCCAACATCATGCAAATGCTCGCGAAGACCGCGAAACACTCCTTCATGATTCGAGGGCGGAAGTTCATGGCTGGCAGATGCTCTAGGTTGAAAACCAATGCTCTTGCCCATTTCAAGGCGCGGCGGGAGCGGTTCGATTGGCTCCATTATCGGACCTGCGCAACCGGAACTGTTTCCAAAATCGGAAAAGTTTCGCCAATCCACCCAGTCGAGTAGCGGCACAATAGCAAGCACTGCCAGCAGTCGCACTCGACAGCCTGCTATCTGCCCTGAGAACGTGGCTCAGGCCGATGGGTTGACCGACTTCGCCAGAGCCCCGTCAAGGTCGTCGCGCAGATCCTCAAAGGCCTCGAGTCCCACGGAGATGCGTATCAGCCCGTCGCTGATACCGTGGGCCAGCCGGTCTTCTCGTTGATAGCTAGCATGCGACATGGATGCTGGCTGCTCGATCAACGACTCGACGGCACCCAGGCTCACCGCCAGTTGGAAAAGCCGCGTCGATTCGGCCAGCCGCTTGGCGGCGGCAAAATCGCCTTTGACTTCGAAGCTCAGCATCGCCCCGAAGGCTCCCTGCATTTGCCGTTTGGCAATCGCGTGGCCCGGGTGCTCGGGCCGGCCCGGGTAACGCACGCGAGCGATCCGCGGATCGGCCGCCAACCAATCGGCCAATTGTTGGGCAGTGCGCGATTGCTCGCGCACGCGTAACTCCAAAGTCTTTAATCCGCGCGAACAAAGAAACGATTCGAGCGGACCCATCACCGCGCCGGTCGCGTTCTGGATGAAATAAAGCCGGTCGTAGAGCGCTTGATCTTTGACGACCAACGCGCCGCCCAGCACGTCGCTATGTCCGCCGATATATTTGGTGGCCGAGTGCATGACGATATCGGCGCCCAATTCCAGCGGCCGCGTCAGCGCCGGAGTGGCGAAAGTGCTGTCGACGCCCAACAGCACGCCATGCCGATGCGCAATCTCCGCGCAGGCCGCGATGTCCGTAATCGACATCAGTGGATTGCCCGGCGATTCGATCCAGAGGATCTTGGTCTTGGGCGTAATCGCGGCTTCGACTGCCTTGAGATCGCCAGCAACCACCAGCGAAACGTGAACGTCCGAGCGATTAAGTACCTGGTGCAGCAGTCGATAGGTGCCGCCATAAATGTCGGTGCCGGCCAATACGTGATCGCCCGCGGCCAGCAACATCATGGCGCAGTGCGTGGCGGCCATACCCGAGGCGAATGCCAGCGCGCCGGTGCCCCCTTCGAGCGCGGCGAGCGTGGTTTCGAAAGCTTTTCGCGTGGGGCTGCCGCTGCGCGAATAGTCGAACTGACCCCACTCGCCCGCGCCGGGCTGCGTGAACGTGGCGGCCAGATGAATCGGCCGGACGACCGCGCCGGTCTGCTCGTCGGGCGAGTTGCCCTCGTGAATTGCACGCGTGCGGAATTGCATGGCCAGCGCTTTCGAAAGGAAAACCACGTTCGCAAAAACAAGTGTGCTGGTTGTTGGTGGAAACAACTAGCCAAACGAAACTATCGTTCCAATGCCTGCTTCAAGTCGGCCACCAAGTCTTCCGAGTTTTCCACTCCGCAGGCCAGGCGGATCATATTGTCGGGAATGCCATACTGCCGACGCTCCTCGGGCGTACACTCGTAATAACTCATCACCAGCGGCTGCTCGATCAACGATTCGACCCCGCCCAGGCTGGGCGCGATCCGTGGAATCCGCACGGCGTCGACCACGGCCGCGGTCTGTCGCCAGTCGGCCCCTTTCACCAGAAACGTCACCAGGCCGCCAAATCCGCGCATCGTCCGCTTGGCGACTTCATGGTACGGATGCGATTCCAAGCCGGGGTAATAGACCCGTTCGATTCTCGGGTGCGATGCCAAAAACCGAGCCACGGCCAGGCCGTTTTCGTTGTGCCGCTGCATGCGCAGCTCGAATGTCTTGAGCCCTCGGGCGAGCAGGAAGATATTCTGCGGCGAGTTGACGCTGCCCATGATGCCGCGCAGTTTGCGCACCGGCTCGATGGCTTCTTTGGAACCGATGATCACGCCCGCCAACAAGTCGTTGTGCCCGGCCAGATACTTGGTCGCCGAGTGCAACACATAATCGATGCCGGCTGCGATCGGCCGCAAGTTGTACGGCGTACCCAGCGTGGCGTCGATCAGCGTCTCGACCTTGTGCTTGTGTCCCAAGGCCGCAAATCGCTCGAGATCGACGACGCTCAAGTGCGGGTTCGTGGGCGACTCGCTGACCAACAACTTCGTGCGGGGCGTGATAGCCGCTTCCATCGCGTCATAGTCGCAGGCTGGCACCTCGCGCGTCTTGACGCCGAAGCGCGAGAGGTGTTTGGTGCAGAACTCGCGGCTGCGATGGTAACACTCGTTGAAGAAGATCACTTCATCGCCGGCGCTGAGCTTAGTCATCAACAGCCCGACGATGGCGGCCATGCCGCTGGAAAACAACAGCGCGCTTTCGCCCCCGTCGAGCGCCGCGAGTTTGCGCTCGACGACTTTCTCGCTCGGGTTGCCGTAACGGCCATATTCCTCGCGCGGCAGCTTCTGCTCGATGAAGTCGATCACCGAAGCCGTGTCGGGAAAGGTGTAGGTCGACGCGCAGAAGATGGGGTCAGTAATCGCGTTGGCAAATTTCTGCCGTTGCTCGCCGGCATGAACCGCCACGGTCGAGAGGCCGGCGGTCGCGAGATCGACCGAGTCGTCTTGATCGCTCATGATATTTCAGACTCGCTCCAAAAGGGATTCAATGGATGAAACCTTTTGAGACCCGTTCAACCGTCAAAAAAAAGCCGCGATGCTGCCCCAGCAATCGCGGCTCACTTTGCAAGTTGAAATCGGCTGGGCCGAAAATGCGCCCAGGGCGATGGCACTTTAGCAGTCAGGCTGCAAGCGGCCGCAAATCCCAGCCCGCATTGTAGCGTGGGGCGGCGTGGGATGCAAGCAAAAGTGAAAAGAGACCGACCGGCTGAGCATGGTATGATTGAGATGTGGAAAAGACCTGGAAGACGAACTGCTTCGCCAGATCGTGGCCGGATCTGACCCGTGCAAGTCGCTGCCTAGCAGTGAATCGCGAGCGATCCTAACACCAGATAAACGCGGCTGGCTGGTTTAGGATGAATTTGCCGGCACGTCTGCCGCTTGGTGTTGTTTGCTGGGTTGAACCATTCGAAGGCGACAGTGCGTCAACAGTGTGAATTGAGTACAATTATTATCATGAGTACCATAGCCATTCATCTCGACCGTTTGTTGGAACCTCTGGCCGGTTGTCTATCGCCCGATGTTGCTGCCAAAGTGGCCGGTTTGCGGGCCGATGACGCGATGCAGGATCGCATTGACTATCTAGCCGAGCGTTCCAATGAAGGCTTGCTGTCTGCCGATGAGCGAGAAGAGTACGCTGGCTACCTGCACGCCATTGACGTGATTACTGTCTTGCAAGCCAAAGCCCGCTCTCTGCTGCGCAAGCCCTAGCGATGGATCAAGCCTTGCGGTCCCTCGTTCGCCGTCGAGCCGGCGATCTGTGCGAATACTGCCGGCTGCCGCAAGCAGCTTCGCGGTATGTGCGCTTCCACGTCGAGCACATCATCGCTCGCCAACATGGGGGACTCACTGAATCGGAAAACCTGGCGCTAGCGTGCAGCTTCTGCAATTTCCACAAAGGACCGAACATCGCCGGCCTTGATCCCCAGAGCGGTCAGCTCGTGCCGTTGTTCCATCCACGTCGAGACAACTGGACAGAGCATTTTGCTTGGCAAGGGACGCTGATTGTTGGTCGTACGGCGACTGGCCGTGCGACCGCGCAGTTGTTGGCGATGAACGGCTGGCAGCGTGTGGAAGTGCGCGACAACCTGCAAATGCTTGGTGAACCATTCACAGGGTAACGTCGGCTAGTACCGCAAACTCAACGCCGAATCGGCCCTACGCGCGGAACTGGTTGCCGGCCCCGTGCAAGTTGACCATAGTCAGCCCGACGATCAATATCAGCTTTTGCACCGGATCCTCCAAGTCAGGCTGGAAGGGGAGAACTAAAGGGGAGCAAGTCGCTGCTCACTTCGCCCTTCGTCGCCACCGCATCAGGCGATGCCCACCAATCAGCAAGAGTGCCGATGCAAACAACGTCAATGTCGTCGGCTCGGGCACGGTCAGGGGGATGGTGCCCGGGACAAACAGATCGGATAGATCGAGTGTGCCCGCCGATGCCGCGTCACCCAAGAAGGGCCTCACTTGGAAAATCTCTTGCATCGTCTTGAGATCGGACGAGTGGGTGTAGTTCAGCGTGCTCTGGTAGCCGTTGCCCTTGGCCAGCGGCGAAATCACGATCTCCATGATCGTGTGATTGAAGTCGTCGGCGTTTGAGCCTTCCGACTCGTCGTTCCAGATGATAATGGTGCCGTTGTTCTTGTAGGCTTGCGAAGCCATGATGGTTGGGATCATCGCGGCCAGAAAATCGTCGCCTTGCTTGATGCTGGCCGAATCGCCCGTCAGCCCTTTGTAGCCGCCGGAAAGAGTCGAGTGCATATCGTTGAACTGATTGGGCGTGATCCAATTGTACGCGGCCACGGTGTTATTTGTGAGGTCGGTCTGCAACTGCTGCAGAGGAGCATAATGGATGGCAGCCGGGTTCGAAGGGGTCGCGTTATTGCCGCCATTCGTATCGGTGAAAAAGGCCGTCGGATTGTGCTTGACGGCATAGTCGAACTGCTTGCTGCCATTGTAGGCGTTGGCGACCGTGGTGTACGTGCCAGAGCGATTGTTGATCGGCGAAATCCATTGGTTCTGCGGAAGGACGTCGCCGGCGCTGCTCGTGTCGATGTCTTCCTGATAAGATTTCCAAGTATGGCCAGCTTGTTGAAGGTACGTGCTGAGGTGGGCCGCCGTATTCTGATTCGTACCACTGGCCCCATAGGGCGTGTTGTCGCTGAAAACGCCGAGGTTGCTGCCCGCCTCGGCCCAAATGTAGTTCGGCTCGGAGGGATGAATGTGCGCGTTCACGCCGCTCGGCGTCGCTAGAACGTTGTGATAGGCGCTAGCGTAGGAGACTTGGGAGTTGATGCTCAGCGGAGCCGCCGTGCCAAACAGCGTGGCCTGCGGGTTCAACGCTCCGCCATTGAAAGCTGAATCGACAATGCTGTTGATGAACGGAGCATTGGAGTTGGCGAAAATCTGGTGAGGGGCCGAAACATCGGAGACTGGCTGCGTCCAGTTGTGGTTTTCCATCGCGATGACGAATACCGTATTGATTTGACCTGCGTCAACGGCGTCAACAAGAGCCACGGCACACGCGGCCAGGCAGGCACTCAGGACGAATAACGACCGGAGAATCCCGCGAACGCGATGGTACGATTTGATCATTAGCGACCTTTCGATGTATGGGACGCATGGGCCATCCCTTTCAAGCTGTCATTCGCGGCGTTGGGCGATGAGCCTTGCGGTGGAGACGTGCGGCGAGGTACCGCGACGTTTGGGTGACGGCTTTTTCG
>JAYVCO010000196.1:0-8871 GCA_043749935.1 Planctomycetia bacterium | reverse complement strand
GCTGCCCGGAAAGGGGAGCAGATGCAACTCGCCCGCCAGGTACGCCCGTCGGACAGCCGGCGGCAAACGGGCAAACGGGCAAAACGTGAGCAGGTATTTCACGTCGCGCAAGCCGTGGCCCTTGCTCCACAAGAACGGCTCCGTCCAGGTGGGCAGCCGATCTTCGCACCACAGCGGCACCGGCGCTTCGTCGCGTGTTGGCAGAATCCGAAAACCGGCCGCCACCAGATCGTGCAAGTGTTCCCACGTTTCGCCGTATGCCAGATGCAGTAGGCGGCGAACGAAATCCAGCGCTGATTCACAGGGCAGTTCCGTTTTAGGATCGCGATAAAAGCTCCGCCAAAACGCGCGCGAGGGGCCTTGCTCGCTGCCCCCAAACAGCGTCCAGCGCACGCGGCCCTTGTCGTCTTGCGTGCGCGCAAGCGCCAGCGGCATCAACGTGACATAGTGTTCCGTCGACGGGGCATGTGTTGCGTGCAACGAGGCCGGCCAGTAGGGATTGTTCTCCAGTTTCTTTTGAGCGATTCCGTGGGCGGGTTCTCCGCGCCCCAAATGTCTGAGCACGCCCAGTAATTCCTGGGCCAAGAGATCCAGGCCGGGTTTCAGCTCGAACGCTTGTTCGTATTCCGTGACGTGCCAACCGCAAGGGTCGTCTTCGCGGAATAGCAGTGGATCGACGGAGCCGTAGGGCTTGCAACCCAATCGCGGCGGGGGCATGAACTCGGAGTACGCGGCGATCGGATAGCGACCCTTGGCGCGGAACCACGCCTCGCCGGACAGCAGCCGTTTCCATCCCTGATTAGCCATGTTAGGCTCTTATGTCGATGGGATCGCTTTAAACGCGCGGGATAGCTTAGCAAGGCGGGCGCGCCGCTGACAAGCACAGTCGCTCTGCAAATTCTCAATCCGTCGAAAGGGAGTTTCCGTGATTCGCACGACCGAACCGAGCGACACCAAGCCGCTGTTGGCCCTGGCCGCGCAGACCGGCGTGTTCAAGCCGCACGAAATCCAGGCGCTGGACGAAGTGCTCACCGACTATCACGCTACGAACAAAAACTTGGCCCACCACTCCGTGACATTCGAAGATCAGGGCCAGGTTTTGGGTTTCGCCTATTACGCACCCGCCGCGATGACCGATCGGACCTGGTATCTGTATTGGATCGCGGTGACCAAGCACACTCAAGCGCGCGGCATCGGCGGCAAGCTGCTGAAATATGTCGAAGAGGATATTCGCGCGAAACAGGGCAGGGTATTGCTGATCGAAACCTCGTCGCTTCCGCACTACGACTTGACGCGTAAATTTTACGTCAAGCACCACTACGATCAGGCGGCAGTAATCGCCGACTTTTATGCCGATGGCGATAGCATGGTGATCTTCAGCAAACGGCTGAATTGACGCGAAGTGCGCAGGGCCAGCGTCGCACGGCTGGCGGCCAATCTTCTAGTTGACGATCTTCAGACCCAGAATCGCGTCTTGCAGCTTCTTCTGGCCTTCGGCGGTCGTCTGCGTGAAGTTGAGCTCCAGTTCTTTCAGATCCTTGAGGTCCTTCAGATGCTCGAGGCCCGCGTCCGTGATTGGCGTGGCGGCCAGGCTCAACGATTGCAGCTTTTTGAGCGGCTCCACGTTGACCAGGCCAGCATCAGTGATCTGAGTGCCTTCCAGATTGAGGATTTGCAAATTGACCAGGCCTTTCAAGCTCGGCAGTCCGGAATCGGTCACTGCGGTGTGCCACAGATCGAGCTTAGTCAGGCTGGCGAGCCCGGCCAGGTTGGCCAGACCAGCATCGTTCACTTCGGTTTCGGCCAAATCAAGAATCGCTAGTTTGGGCATGCCCTTGAGATGCGCCAGGCCCGAGCCGTCGAGGCCGGCGTTGCGCAGTTCGAGTCGCTTCATCGCTTTGAGTCCCGCCAGGTGCGCCAAACCCTTGTCGGTGATGTTGGTGCGCAGTAAATACAATTCTTCGAGGTTTTTCATTCCTTCCAAGTCGACGAGTCCATCGTCGGTCACTTGCGAATCCTCGAGCCCCAAACTTTTGAGTTTCGTCAGACCGCGGATTGCGTGCAGCCCGACGTCGCTCACATTTGGATTGCGCAATTTGAGGCTGACGAGATTCAAAAGCTTCGCCAGATGTTCCAACCCATCATCCGTCACCAGCACGCAGCCGCGCAGATCGAGCACGCGCAACTTCGAAATTTTCGAGAGCGCTTCCATGCCGGCGCTCGAGAAATTGTTGTAGAGCAGATGGAGTTGGTCGACTTGCGGGAGCCTGGTCAGATGTTCGAGTCCGGCATCGGTGAGATACGATGAGCGACGGAGATTGAGCAATTTGATCGCCGGCAACGCTTCGAGCTTGGGCAGCCCGTCGTCGGTGATTTCGGTGTTCTCCAACACCAGCTCGCGGACCTTGAGGCCAGCGAGTTGATCGAGCGTGGCATTGTTGACGTCGGCGCCGAATAGCTCGACCCGTTGCAAGTTGGGCAGATTCTTGAGGATCGATAAATCGAAATCTTTGACTTTCGCTTGCCCAAAGTCGACCGCGATCGCGGCACCCGAGGGATTACGGATGATCTTCGCGCCCGTTTTCTCGATCGCCGCCACATCGTCAGGACTGTCGCTGGGTGCCGCCGCCTCGGTCGGGGGCTTGGCGGCCGGATTTTCCGTCGCACTAGCCGGCTTCTCTTCGGCAGCAGTGTTCTTGAGGTCTTTCGACGGCGCGCAGCCGGCGAGAATCGTGGCCAGACAACAGGCCAGCGTCAGCGACAAAACCAACGGTGCACGAAGTTTCATGACCTCTCCAGGACTGCGCTCGCTCGCGGCAAGCTAAGCAATTCAAACAGGGTTGAGTTTGGCAGGGCTTTGGAACAGGAAGCGTAGCGTTTTTTTCGCGACGCTCCCACCGCTGCCAGAAACAAAACAGCCGCGAGCGCCGGCCTTGTTGGCGGCGCTCGCAGCCGTGGTTATGGTAACGCGCGATGACTAGAGCTTGTAGCCCTCGCGGTAGACCGGAGTCACGATGCTCTCGACTTCCGGAGCGTTGGTGGGCTTGAGGTTCTTGGCATCCCACTCGATCTTCTTGCCTTGCGAGCCGGCTTCGGGAGCGGCCCAAACGGCCAGATTGCCGAGCAAAATCGTTTCGGTCAAAGGACCCGAGTAATTGGCAAAGTTCGAACGAGCCGGTGGGCCACCCTTGATCGCCTTGGCAAACTCCACGAAGTGGCCGAGCGACGTTTCGAATTCAACCGCGATGTCGGTGGCACCACCCAGCAGTTTGTAGCCCTTTTCGCAGTAATCGCCGGGAGCAAACAGCTTGCCCTTGTCGCCGATCAACAGCACGCCCGTCTCGCTCACTTCCTGGCCATCGAACAAATCGGGCGAGGGCTTCTTGCCGCCGTCGTACCAGGTCATGGTCAGGGCTGGGCGATTCGCGTTGGCGGGGAACTCGTACTTGATGATGGACCACTTCGGATAGCTGTCGCGGTTATGGCCCGAAGTTTCGGCTTGGACCGCGGTCGGATCGCGCAGGTCGAGAGCCATGAACGGCATGTTGACCGTATGACAAGCCATGTCGCCCAACGCGCCGGAACCGAAATCCCACCAACCGCGCCACGCAAACGGGTGATAGCCCGGAGCGTACGGACGATGGGGTGCTGGGCCGAGCCACAAATCCCAATGGACGTTGGCCGGCGGAGTTGCTTCGGCTGGTCGGGGTCCTCCCTGCGGCCAAATCGGTCGATTGGTCCACACGTGGACTTCTTTCACGTTGCCTACCGAGCCGGCGCGAACCAGGGCCGCCGTTTTGCGAAGCGAGTTGCTGGCCGTGCCTTGATTGCCCATCTGCGTGGCGACGTTCATCTCGCGGGCAATCTCGCCCAACTTGCGGGCTTCTTGGATCGTGCGCGTCAGAGGCTTTTGCGTGAAACAGGCCTTGCCCATGCGCATGGCCAAAGCCGCGGCGGGAGCGTGCATGTGATCGGGCGTGCTCACCGTGACCGCGTCGATGTTCTTGCCCATCTCGTCGAGCATCTTGCGGAAGTCATTGTATTTGGCGGCACTGGGGAAACTCTTTTCAGCCGCTTTCGCCAATGTGCTGTCGTCGATGTCGCAGATGGCCACGACGTCACCGTTCTGTTTCGCATCGGCCGAATCGCTCGATCCCTTGCCCCCGACGCCGATACAAGCGAAACGGATTCGCTCGTTGGGCGACTTGCTGTCTTCGGCCGCGGCGGTGCCGGCAACGAATACGCCCACGCCGGTCAGCGCCGTGCTCTTCAAAAACCGGCGGCGATCTGTCAAGTACGACATAGTTCAACGCTCCTCACTGGATGTTATATGCATGACGTGCGACGCTCCCCTAACGCTAGACGATAATCTCTGGAAACGCGGCTCGCAATCACGGGCCCGCCAAGTTTCGTCGAAAAACTCGTCCCCCCCGTCGTTGGCCGAAAATACAGAAAAGTCCACGATTTGGCTTGACCGAATGCTTGCGGTTACCGGCGGCAACCACTGTAATAAGCGATTACGGCAACGGAATTGCGGACTCATCGTCAGTCGCGCCGTTTCTCAGCGTACCTTTGGCCTTTTGCGATTGGGTCTCTCTATGTTCGGTCGACTGCGACTCACCTGCGGCACTCTTCTGATATTGGTTTCAAGCGTAGCATTGGGCCAAAACAGAGCTTTTCATGCTTCTTTGTTCAATGGACGCGATCTCGACGGCTGGCAAGTCACCAGCTGCGAAGCGGTCGTCGAGAACGGGTTGCTCCTGCTCAAGTCGGGCGATGGTTTCGTGCGTACCAACGAGCGGCACGGCGACTTTGTGCTCGAGCTCGACTGGCGAGCCCGGCGAGCGTCGAACTACGACTCGGGCATTTACATCCGTGCCGACCTGCCGGACGCCAATAAGCCTTGGCCCAACCGGTATCAGGTGAATCTCAAGCAGGGGGGTGAAGGAAATTTGCTGGGTGTCGCCGGTGGCACAAGTGGCGGTCTGGCCAAGGCAGGCGACTGGAATCACTTCAAGCTCTCCGTCATCGGCGACTCGGCCGAATTGGAAATCAACGGAAAGAAAGCCTGGAAGACGGCAGGCCTGGTGAATGCCGACGGTTACATCGGTTTGCAATCCGAGGTCGACGGGGGCGGCCAGTTCGAGTTTCGCAACCTTGAAATCACGGATCTGGATTTCAAGCCACTGTTCAACGGCAAGGATCTGACCGATTGGATGGGTGACACGGCTGGCTATTCGGTCGAAGACGGTTCGCTGGTGTGCCGCAAAGATGGTGGGGGAAATCTATTTACCACCAGCGAGCATGCCGATTTTTCGTTTCGCTTCGACTTCAAACTTTCCGCCGGGGGCAACAACGGAGTTGGCATTCGCGCCCCGCTCAAGAGCGATCCGGCTTACTCCGGCATGGAGATTCAGATTCTTGACGACCCGGCGGACCAGTACCGGTCGATTCAACCCTGGCAAGCGCACGGCTCGGTTTATGGCATTGCACCGGCCAAGCGCGGATATCTGAAACCGGTGGGCGAGTGGAATCATGAAGAGATTATTGCCCATGGACGACAGATCACGGTCATTCTCAACGGCACAACCATCGTGGACGTCAACCTCGACGAGGTTGGCAAACCACAGACGCTCGACGGCAAGCCGCATCCGGGTCTGTCGCGCACTGAAGGCCATCTTGGTTTTCTCGGCCACGGCGCCAGAATCGAATTGCGCGACATGCGCGTGAAGGATATCGGAAAGAAATAGGTTTCGCACGCACGCCGGTTGCTTTCAGGATTTGAGGGCCATGTCGCAAATCTTTGATCGCCAGATAAACTCCTGGCCGCGCAAGTTTCGCTGTGCCGGGCGGGGCCTGGTGCGGGGAGTGAAATTGCAGCGTAGCTATTGGCTGCATTTGACGGCGGCCGTGGCCGTCATCGTTGCGGCCGCTCTGCTGTCGGCCAATCTCGTCGAGTGGTGTCTACTCGTGCTCTCCATTGTCGCGGTGCTGGCAGCCGAGCTGTTCAACACGGCCATCGAGCACCTGGCTCGCGCCGTAACGCGGGAGCAGAACGAAGAAATCCGCGACGCGTTGGACACTAGCAGTGGAGCCGTGTTGCTGGCCGCGATCGGCGCCGCGGCCGTGGGCACGATCGTGTTTGCACACCGTCTGGGCTGTGCGCTCGGCTATTGGAGCGGTTAAAGGAAAGCCGCGCAGAAGCAACTGATTTCCTACGTCGACTCGCGCTCGTGCAACTCGGCGTGTTGTTTATCGTCGTGAGGACGATTATCCAGTCCGGGCCCGCTCGTGAGCTCGATGCGGTCGACGAATTTGACGTTTGCGCACTCGTCGATTTCGGAAGTATGGCAAGCTGCGAAATCAGGAATGAAAAATCGCACCGGGCCCCCGGCCGAAGCCGGCAGTGGCTGGCCATCGAGTCGATAGATCAGAATTGCCGAATCGCGAACGGCCGAAAGTGGAATGCTGGCGTGGAAATCATCGATCGAAGCGTGCAGCGTCAAGTAGCGCACCGACGAACTCGGTCGCACCAGTTCGAGCAAGCCCGAAAGCTTGACGGCGTCACCCTTGCGCTTCGGATCGATCCGGCTGACGTCGATCACTTGGAAAGCATCGGCGAGGTTTTCCAGGTCGGAAAAGACAAGCGAGATTGGGTTCGCGACGTCGCCCGCAATTTGCAGCAACGGTTTGCTCATGGTTGATCGTGTTGTTGGTTTGAGATCGGTTTCAATCGACTCGATCACTCTAGCATCGGCCGCTGGAAAGAGCTATTGACGAAGTTGCGCACCCTCGAAAAAACAAAACGGGTGCCGCCCGATTCCTGGACGGCACCCGTTGTAGGCTTTAGAGGGTTGCTCGCGGGCCTCCGGCCCGGCAATCCTTTACGAGCAACCCATGCTGTTGCCGCAATTATGGCACAAATAGCAATTGCCATTGCGGACCGTAATTGCGCCGCAGTTGTCGCAACTGGGGGCGTCGGTTTGGAAGCTGGCGAACTGCTCGGCCCGGTTGCTGAAAGGGCAGCCGTTCAAATCGACTTTCATCACGCCGGCACGCTCGAGCAGCGCGGCGTTGTCAGCGGTCGCCTTGGGCGTGTGTCCGTTTTGAACCGTGCGCGCCTTGGGGGCTGGCGGCGTTGCAAGTTGAGCATTCGGCGTGAATTGAGAGGTCACAGAGGCCGATCCTTGGTAGAGACTTGGCTCGCCGGCCTTCTTGGCGGCGAGCTTGGGCTCTGTTTCCCCATCTCCCGAAGATGCGTCTCCCGAAATGTTGCCTGAGCCTTCGTCGACCGCGACATGCCCGACCGTCGCCTCGCGATAGCCGGCCAGGAAGGTGATTCCCAACCAACGGAAAATGTAATCCACGATGCTCTTGGCAATCCGAATGTCGGGATTCTTGGTGTGCCCCATCGGCTCGAAGCGAGTATGAGAGAATTTGCTCACATACACTTCCAGCGGCACGCCGTACTGCAAGCTCATCGAAACCGCGGTTCCGAAGCAGTCCATCAAACCGCCGATCGTGCTGCCTTCCTTGGCCATCGTAATGAACAGTTCGCCCGGCCGGCCGTCGTCGTACAAACCGACGGTGATATAGCCCTCGTGACCGGCCACGTTGAACTTATGGGTCACGCTCTTGCGCGTGTCGGCCAACCGCTCGCGGCGCGGGACGGCTACTTGCTTGGCGGCCGCCTTGTCGGTCTCGGTGCTGGTCGATAGTGGTTGGCTCTCTTTCGAGCCGTCGCGATACACGGCCAAGGCCTTCAGACCCAAACGCCAGCCTTCCAAGTATGCGTCGGCTATGTCGGCCGGCGTGGTCTCGCGGGGCATGTTGACCGTTTTGGAAATGGCGCCAGACAAAAACGGCTGCGCCGCCGCCATCATCCGCACGTGGGCCTGCCAGGCGATCGAACGAGTGCCCTTGCGCGGCTGAAACGCACAATCAAACACGCTCAAATGCTCCGGCTTGACTTCCGGCGCGCCTTCGATCGTGTCTTCGCTGTTGATATAACCCAGGATCGAGTCGATCTTCGGCTGATCGTAGCCCAAAGTCTTAAGCGACAGGGGCACCGTTTGGTTGACGATCTTGAGCATGCCGCCGCCGGCCAGTTGCTTGTACTTGACCAGCGCGATATCGGGCTCGATGCCCGTGGTGTCGCAGTCCATCAAGAAGCTGATCGTGCCGGTGGGAGCCAGCACCGTGGCCTGCGCGTTGCGGAAGCCATTGCGGCGGCCGCTTTCGAGCACTTGATCCCACAACGAACGCGCGGCCTGCTTGAGATAGGTGGGGCAAGCCGGCGCGATGTTGTCGACCTCGTTGCGGTGCATCTGCATTACGTGCAGCATCGGCTCGCGATTCAATGCATACCCATCGAACGGACCAACGGCGGCGGCCAGCTCGCTGCTGGTCAGGTTGGCGGTGCCGTGCAACAGGGCGGTCATGGCGCCGCACAAGCCGCGGGCGGCGTCCGAGTCGTAGGCGACTCCGCTGGTCATGATCAGGCTGCCCAGGTTCGAGTAGCCCAGGCCCAACGGTCGGAAGCGATGGCTGTTTTCGGCGATCCGCTTGGTGGGATAGCTGGCGTGGTCGACCAGGATTTCCTGGGCGATGAAGAAGATCCGGCAAGCAGCGTGAAAGCCGCCGACGTCGAAATTGCCGTCGTCGCGCCGGAACTTCATCAGATTGATGCTGGCCAGGTTGCAGGCCGTATCGTCGAGGAACATGTATTCCGAGCAGGGATTCGAGGCATTGATGCGCCCCGAATTTGGACAAGTGTTCCAGCGATTGATGGTCGTATCGTACTGCACGCCCGGATCGCCGCAGCTCCAGGCACATTCGGCCATCCGGCCCAAGACGTCGCGGGCAGGCCAG
>JAYVCO010000195.1:0-10830 GCA_043749935.1 Planctomycetia bacterium | reverse complement strand
TGTATTTCATGCCGCGGTACTTGCCGCAGGCGCATTCCCAGTCTTTTTCTGGTCCGAAGATGCGTTCGCAGAACAAGCCGTCCTTTTCGGGACGGTAGGTGCGATAGTTGATCGTCTCGGGCTTTTTGACCTCGCCAAACGACCAACTGCGAATGTCGTGGGGCCGGGCCAGGCTAATTTTCACCGACGTGTAGTCATTGATCCGATCGTAAGAGCTTTCGCCGCTACTACTACTCACTGTTCACCCTCCTATTGGGATGCCACGTGTTTGCCAACAACTCGCCAGGACGCTCCAGACGCGGCGCCAGGCAAGAACGACTTACACGCGACGTTTCTCCAACTGCATATTGAGACCCAGACCGCGGATTTCGTTGGTCAACACGTCGAAGCTGGCCGGGGTACCGGCTTCCAGCGTGTTTTCGCCTTTGACCATCGACTCGTAAATCTTCGTGCGCCCTTCCACGTCGTCGCTCTTGACGGTGAGCAACTCCTGCAAGATGTAGGCGGCGCCATAGGCCTCCAAAGCCCAGACTTCCATTTCCCCGAATCGCTGACCGCCGAAGCGGGCCTTGCCACCCAACGGCTGCTGAGTGATCAACGAGTAAGGACCCGTCGATCGAGCGTGGACCTTGTCGTCCACCAGATGGTGCAGCTTCAGCATATAGATGTAACCCACCGTGGTTTCCTGCTCGAACGCTTCACCAGTACGGCCGTCGAAGAGCTGCGCTTTGCCGTGCGTCGGCAAGTTAGCCTCGCGCAGCGCGTCTTGAATCGTGGCTTCCGTGGCTCCGTCAAACACCGGCGTGATGGCCTGGAATCCTAGCTTGGCGCCGGCCCAGCCCAAGTGCGTTTCCAAAATCTGTCCCACGTTCATACGACTGGGCACGCCCAGCGGATTCAGCAGGATCTGCAGCGGAGTGCCGTCGGCCAAGAATGGCATGTCTTCCTGCGGAAGAATCTTGGCGATCACACCCTTGTTACCGTGTCGACCCGCCATCTTATCGCCGACTGAAATCACCCGCTTGGCGGCCACATAGACCTTGACCATTTGCAACACGCCGCTGCGCAGCTCGTCGCCACGCTTCATCGAGTTGAGCTTACGGTCGCGGTCGTCGATGGCCTGTTCCACGATCGCCCAGTTATTCTTATAGATCTTCTCGACGTCGGCCTTGCGCTGCGGGCTGCGAATATCGATCGCGTCGAGCTTGAAGCGGATTGCTTGCTCGGCAATGAATTTTGGCTCCTGGTCGCGCACCAAAGGCGTGCCTTCGTCGTCGACCAGCGGTCGTTGCAATACGGCTTCCATCTCTTCGGCCATGGCTCGGAAGGCCGAGGCGATCTTGGCGGCTCCTTCGACTTCAGCCTCTTTCAGAGCCTTTTCGAATTGCTTGCGCTCGTCCTCGGACAAGCTCAAGCGACGCGAAAACTTCTGCGTGTCGATGACGATGCCTTCCACGCCCGAAGGCACGTCGAGCGAATCGTTCTTCACGTCTTCGCCAGCCCGACCAAAAATGGCGTGCAGCAATTTCTCTTCCGGCGTAAGCTCGGTCTTCGACTTCGGCGAAACCTTGCCCACCAGAATATCGCCCGGGCGAACGTAGGTGCCGATGCGAACGATGCCGTTCTCGTCGAGGTTACGCAGAGCCTTCTCGCTGACATTCGGAATATCCCGCGTGAATTCCTCGCGGCCCAGCTTGGTCTCGCGAATTTCGATATCGAACTCCTCGATATGGATCGAGGTGTAGGTATCGTTCTTCACGAGCTCTTCGCTGATGATGATGGCGTCCTCGAAGTTGAACCCATCCCAGACCATGAAGCCCACCAGCACGTTGCGGCCCAAGGCCAGCTCGCCCAGAAAAGTGGCGGCGCCATCGGCGATCGCTTCGTTCTTTTCGACCTTTTGGCCGACCTGCACGATCGGTTTCTGGTTCTGGCAGGTGCGCTCGTTGAGACCGACGAACTTACGCAGATTATAAACCTCGCTGCCGATTTCGATCCGGGTCGAATCGACATAGCTCACGGTCCCCTTGCGGCGGGCCCGCACGATCATGCCCGAGTTCTGAGCCACGTCGCGCTCCATGCCGGTGGCCACGATCGGCGGCTCGCTGACCAACAGCGGCACTGCTTGGCGCTGCATGTTGGAGCCCATCAGCGCGCGGTTGGCGTCGTCGTGTTCCAAAAACGGGATCAAGCCGGCCGAAACCCCGACCATCTGGCTCGGTGCAACGTCGATGTACTGGATTTTCTCGATCGGCACCATTTCGAAGTCGGAATGGTAACGGGCGATGATCGTATCGCCCCTCAGCTTGCTATTTTCAACCGGCGCGTCGGCAGGAGCCAGGTAGGCCTCGCTCTCCTCGTCGGCTCGCAGCCAGACGACATCGTCGGCCAGCTTTCCACCCGTCACCTTGCGGTAGGGGGTGACCAAGAAGCCGTACTCGTCGACCGCCGAATAAATGGCCAAACTCGAAATCAAACCGATGTTCGTACCTTCCGGTGTCTCGATCGGACAGATGCGGCCGTAATGCGAAATATGCACGTCGCGGACTTCGAAGCCGGCCCGCTTGCGATTCAAACCGCCGGGTCCCAGTGCCGACAGCCGGCGTTCGTGCGTGAGCATCGAAAGCGGATTGGTCTGGTCCACGACCTGCGACAGCTCCCCGCGGCCAAAGAAGTATTCGATGGCCGCCGAGATGCTCTTGGGATTGATAAGGCTACGCGGGGACATATCCTCGACGTCCTTGAGGCTCATCCGCTCTTGAACCGTGCGCCGGAGCTTCAAAAAGCCCTTGCGCAATTCGTCGGCGGCCAATTCGTCGATGGTGCGCAAACGCCGATTGCCCAAGTGATCAATATCGTCGATTTCCACATCCGGATCGCCGGCGGTCAACTTGAGCAGATAACGGATGGACGCGATCAAATCTTCTGGCCGTAGCGTCATCTCGGTTTCGGGCACGTTTAGCTTCAGCTTGCGATTCATGCGGAAGCGGCCAACCTTGCCCAAGCGATAGCGGTTGGTATCGAAAAACTTCTCGTGAAAAAGCGCGCGGGCCTTCTCCAACTGCGGAGGGTTGCCCGGACGCAAACGCTGATAGATCCGCAGCAGCGCCTCTTCGTGGCTACTCGTGGTGTCTTCGGCCAGGCTATTGAAGATCAGCGGGACCTTCGGATCGGTCATCACTTCGATCGACGACAGGCCGGAGGTGCAAATGATCTCGGCGATGTTCTTGGTGATTTTTTGTCCGCCCTCGAGAATTACTTCGCCGGCTTTGTCGCTATTGGCCGGATAGACCACGTCGTCGACGGCAATCTTGCCTTCGATCTTGGCCACACTTCGGCCATCGACTACTTTCTCGGTCGAGGTCTCGTAGAACACCCGGATCAGTTCGGCATTGAGGCTGTATTTAGGGTCCATCGCCCGTAGCAGCGTCATGGCGGAGAACTTGCCGCTTTGATCGATCCGCACGCTGAGCGTGTCTTTTTTGCTGGTGTTGAGCTCAATCCAACTGCCTCGCTCGGGAATGATGCGGGCGCTGTGCAAGCGACGATCGCCGGCTTCCACTTCGCTGACGAAGTCCACGCCCGGGCTGCGGTGCAGCTGGCTGACGACCACGCGCTCGGCACCATTGATGATGAACTCGCCACCGCCGAGCATGATCGGCATGTCGCCCAGATAGACTTCCTCTTCGATCGGCTGCTCTTTGGTCAACCGCAGCCAGACTCGGAACGGGCGGCCGTAGGTGAGGCGAAGTTGCCGGCACTCGTGAGGTTCGTAACGGGGCTTGCCCAATTCGTAGCGCAGATATTCCAACCGCAGCGTCTTGTCGTAGCTTTCGACCGGAAAGATTTCGCGAAGCACGCCTTCGATGCCCTGATCGGCGCGCTTTTGGGGCGGCACGTCGTACTGCAAGAAGGCCTCGTAGCTGCGCGTCTGGATCTCCGTCAAATCGGGGATGGAGTGCGGTGCGCGCAAACTGCCGAAGCGACGAATTTCCTTGGGACGAAGACGTCGTTCTGCTGGTGTCGCCATGGAAAACTCCTAATCTACTGATGAATTGCTGACAAAAGCGCCGGAGGGTCGGCGGGAAGCAAGCCCGCACGGTGAGCGCACTATCAATACCCATCCACGCTGGGAGAAACAAAATCGGGTCAAGCGGTTTTCTGTCCGCGCAATTTGCCAGAGCCTGTTGCCTCGCCGAAGCCAATCTGCACGGCAAAGCTCCACATTCCTGGCATCCGCGCTCTTGAGAAGCAACACGAGCCGCACACTACCTGACCAAAGCACGCTGTTTGATCGAGGCACGCTACCTGATCAAAGAACTCTACCGGGGCCGAGGCCATACAAGCTCCTCGATCGAAGCTACTTAACCGAAACCGTGGCGCCTGCCTCTTCGAGCTCTTTCTTGATCTTTTCGGCTTCTTCCTTCGAGACGCCCTCTTTGACCTTGCTGGGAACGCCTTCCACGAGATCCTTGGCTTCCTTGAGGCCGAGGTTCGTAATCGTGCGCACGACCTTAATGACGCCGATCTTCTTGTCGCCAAATCCTTCCAGCACGACGTTGAATTCGGTCTGCACTTCCTTCTCAGCAGCGCCGCCGCCATCGCCAGCGGGAGCCATCATGATCGCGCCGCCTCCGGCAGCCGGCTTAATGCCATGCACTTCCTCAAGGTAGTCGCTCAGCTCTTTGGCCTGCTTCAGTGTCAGGCCGACGATCTTGTCGCCGAGCTCCTTGGAAGTGGTGGAGAATTCTCGCTCTTGCACATCGGTAGCCATCGCAGTTCTTTCCTTTCTCACTTGACCGGCGCCACGCGCTCACTCGCACGCCACGTCCGGTCGGGGTCAAACATTATTGTTTTTCCGGAGACAACCCCCGGCGTTCTTGATCGTTAGGTCCTGCTTCGTCTCGTGTTGTTAAGCGCTAGCAACTTCCGTCGAGGAAGCTTCTGTCGCGGCTGCATCGTCGCCTTCGCCGTGCTGTTTGATCTGGCTGGCCAAAGCACCACCGACGGCGGTGAGCTGGCTTACCAAGCGGGCACCCGGCGAGAGAATCTGGCCCAAGAGCAAGCTCAACTGCTCCTCGCGGGTCGGCCACTTGCTGACTTTTTCGATCTCCTCGGCCTTCAGGGCGGCACCGCTCATCACACCGCCGCGCGGCAAGAAAGCGGCCAGGTCTTTGTCGCCGGCCAGCTTAATCACCTCTTTGGCCAAAGAGACAATGTCCGCGGCACCCCAAACCATCGCCAACGTGCCCTGCGAACCTTCGAAGGCGGGCGCCAGTTGCGTGCCCTCGGTGGCTCGGCGAGCCAGGCTGTTTTTGACGACCATCAACTTGATGTTCTTCTGACGCAGCGATTTCCGCAGGGCCGCGGTGCGGTTGGCGGTCAACCCGACGACGCTAACGAGCAGCATATCCTGCACGCCGTCGAGCTCGCGCTTCAACTGATCGGTGAGATGATCCTTGACGAATTTGCTCATGGTTGGCTATCCGCGGCCGCTATGGGCCGCACGAAAAATTGGATTCGGATTAGTTTGTCTTGGGCCTGGCCGTTTACACGGCCAAGTGCACCGAGGGGCTCATGGTGGCGCTAACGCTGACACTTTTGACGTATTGGCCTTTGACCGAGTGCGGTTTCATGTTCAGCACGTGGTGGTAAAAGGCGTTGATGTTTTCGGCCAACTTCGCCGGCTCAAAGCTGAGCTTCCCGACCACGGCATGCACGATGCCGCCGGCATCGGTGCGGAACTCGACTTTGCCAGCCTTGTATTCACGCACGGTCTTGCCGATTTCCGGGGTCACGGTGCCGGCCCGAGGCGAGGGCATCAGGCCGCGAGGACCCAGCACGCGCCCCAACGGCCCGACGATTCCCATCATGTCCGGCGCGGAGATGCACGCGTCGAAATCGGTCCAACCGTCCTTGATTTTCTTAGCCATGTCTTCGCCACCCACTTCGTCGGCGCCGGCAGCCTTGGCTTGTTCCGCCAAATCGCCTTTGGCAAACACGACGACCCGCAGTGTCTTGCCGATGCCGTGCGGCAACACGATCGAGCCGCGCACGATCTGGTCGGCCTGCTTCGGGTCGACGCCGAGCCGAACGGCCATGTCGACCGATTGGTCGAACTTCACGTTGTTGTATTGCTTCAGAACCGTGACGGCCTGCTCAACACTCACTGGCGTTTGGCCGGGGTGCGTGCCGGCATGGGCCCGCAGTCGCTTGGAAAGTTTGGTGGTCATGGTAAGCCGGAAAAAAGTGTTCGGAGGTATGTCTGCTTCAATCAGGCAAGAAGCCATTGCGGCGAATCCGCGGCCCCTGTCACTACGAAGGCCAGCTCCGCCAAAAAATAGTCTTGCCAAAAAATCTAGTCGGTGACGTTCAGCCCCATGCTCCGGGCAGTCCCTTCGATCATGCGTTGGGCATGTTCTGCATCGCGGGAGTTGAGGTCGGCCATCTTTAGTTTCACGATGTTGTCGAGTTGGGCGCGGGTCACGTTGCCCACCTTATCCTTATTGGGAACACCGGAGCCCTTCGCAATTCCAGCGGCTTGCTTGAGAAGCGCCGCGGCAGGAGGGCTTTTGGTGACGAAGTCGAAGCTGCGATCGTTGTAGACGTTAACCACGACTGGAATGGGCATTCCGCCGGCCTCGCGCGTCCGCTCGTTGAATTGCGAGACGAACTGACCCAAGTTGATGCCGTAGCGGCCCAGCGAAGTGCCCACCGGAGGAGCCGGTGTGGCCTGGCCGCCAGGAACCTGAAATTTTGCCTGTCCTACAAGTTGTTTAGCCATGATTCGTCGCTAACGTGTGATTTGTTGCAGCGTGTAATTTTGCTCTCGGCGAAAACCATCTATGCCGATCGTTGCTCTTCAAAAAAAACTTAAATGGCTTCGATTTGCCAGTACTCGAGTTCCACGGGCGTCGAACGGCCGAAGATGTTGATCATCACGGTCACCCGGCCGCTCGCCTCGTCAATGCTGTCGACCTCACCCTCGAAATTCTCAAATGTTCCTTCGTTGATCTTCACGCGATCACTCACATTGAAGTTGATCTTCAACTTGGGCGCTTCGTCGGCCTTTTCCTCTTGCTTGGCGACGATTTTGGACACCTCGTGCGGGAGCATCGGCGTGGGCTTCCCGGCCGAACCGGTGAAGTCGCCGATGCCCGGCGTCTCTCGCACCAAGAACCAGGTGTCTTCGTTAATTTCCATGTGAACGACAAGATACCCCGGGTAGAGCTTGCGCTTGACGACCCGCTTCTTGCCACCCTTGAACTCCGAGACCATTTCGGTTGGCACGATGATCTCATCGAAGTAGCGCTCTAGTCCGGCCACCGCGACGCGGCGCTGCAGACCTTCGCGAATCGATTCCTCTCGGTTGCTCTGCACCTTGAGGATGTACCAATTCAGCTTGGGCGGTTCGTCGACCACCGCGGTCTCTTCGATCGGGCCGCGTTCCTCTTCCTCCATTTCGTGCACTTTTTCCTCGCGGTGATCCTGACCTTGGACTTCCGCGGAAGGCACGTCGTTCGGCGGCAATTCGCTAGCCGTGGCATGCGACTCGGCCTCCGGAGTCACAAAGCCTGGAGCTGGCGGCACGGCGGCCGGACTCTCCAATGGCGTTTCGTCGGAGACTTGCGGGCTCGTATTGTGCGGGTTCTCGATCACGCCGTGTCCTGCCAATTCAGTGCCTTGTCCAACGAAAGCAAAATTGCCCAACGATATCTTCTTGCCCAACCAATCCACGATCCAACGAATCAATCTTCCGCTCAGCCCGCTAGGCGGTTACCCCGATCAGATGCAGCAAGGTCCGCCAAAACAGGTCGTACCCAAACAAGACGAAGGCCAGGAAGAAAATACAAAAAATCACGACCACCGAACTTCGAAACAGCTCTCCCCGCGTCGGCCACGAAACCTTGTTCATCTCGGCTTCGACCGCAATCAAAAAGTCGGCAAATGCTGGCAGGTTAACCAGTCGATACGCCAGCCACAGACCGACCGCAAACAGCACCGCGGGCAAGGCGAATTGCATCGCCCGGCCAGCATTGATTTCGTAAGCGCTCAGGCGCCAAGCCCCCAGCCCAAACACGAGCACGATCAGTCCGCCGGTGACCTGACGGGCTATACGGCCCTGACTTCGCTTATAAATTCCTAGCTGAAACAATTCCCGAAAAATCGGACTCACTGTCGCAGTTTTCTCTTTGGCCATAGCTTTCGTTCTGCTCGTCTAAAGTCCTCTGCACAGGCATTGCCGATGCACGGGGAGGGCGGGTTTGTGCAGAGCACCCATGCTCTGCTGGCTTTTTCCGAAAGCGAGGCCGCATCGGCCACACTCCCAGACCGCATCTCAGTCATCTCTCGTCAACAAACAGCTATTGCCCGACCGTGGGCAATCCTATGCGCTCTCTGCTCTCGCGCTATTCGCAGCGATTCTTGTCGCACATTTCTCGCTGCAATTCTCGTCGCGTACGTTTCAATGCGATTTTGTCGCACATTTTTCACTGGCAGGGGCGGCGGGAATTGAACTCGCAACCTCTGGTTTTGGAGACCAGCGCTCTGCCAATTGAGCTACACCCCTGCAACTTGGGGCGAAACCAGCAGCCTCGTGGCGGACCGATTACGCGCCCATCGTCGTTCCCCGCTTTACTCGATAATTTTCGTCACAACTCCAGAACCCACGGTACGGCCGCCTTCGCGAACCGCGAAGCGAACACCGTCATCGATGGCGATAGGTGTGATCAGTTCGACGCTCAACTTGGCGTTATCGCCCGGCATGCACATTTCAGCATCGCCGACCAAATTAGCCGAGCCTGTCACGTCCGTCGTGCGGAAATAGAACTGCGGACGGTAGCCGCTGAAAAACGGCGTATGACGTCCACCTTCCTCTTTCGAAAGCACGTAGATTTCCGCCTCGAACTTGGTGTGGGGCGTAATCGAACCGGGCTTGGCCAAAACCTGACCGCGCTCGATCTCCTCGCGACGAATACCACGCAGCAGAATTCCGACGTTATCTCCGGCCTGGCCTTCGTTGAGCGTCTTGTTGAACATTTCGACGCCCGTGCAAATGGTCTTGCGCGGCTTGTCCGACAAACCGACGATTTCAACTTCGTCGCCGACGTGCACCTTGCCGCGCTCGATACGACCGGTCGCCACGGTTCCACGACCTTCGATCGAGAACACGTCTTCGATGGCCATCAAGAACGGCTTGTCGACTTCACGCATTGGCTCGGGAATGTAGCTGTCAACCGCATCGAGCAAGTCCTGAATGCACTTGGTCGCGGCCGGATCCTTCGGATTGTCGTAGGCCGGCTTGCCGGCACCGCGGATAATTGGCACATCGTCGCCCGGAAAGCCGTAACGAGTCAGCAACTCGCGCAGCTCCAACTCGACCAATTCCAGCAACTCCGGATCGTCGACCAGATCCACCTTGTTCAGGAATACGACCAGCGCCGGCACACCGACCTGGTGAGCCAACAAAATGTGTTCGCGAGTTTGCGGCATGGGGCCGTCAACGGCCGAGACGACCAGAATCGCCCCGTCCATTTGAGCCGCACCGGTGATCATGTTCTTGATGAAGTCGGCGTGGCCCGGGCAATCGATGTGCGCGTAGTGGCGCTTTTCCGACTCGTATTCGACGTGACTGACGGCGATGGTCACCGTTTTGGTCTCGTCGCGAACCGTACCACCCTTGGCGATGTCGGCGTACGACTTGAAGTTTGCCAACCCCTTTGCCGACTGCACCGCCAGCAAGGCGCCAGTCAAAGTGGTTTTCCCATGATCAATATGACCGATCGTCCCCACGTTGACGTGCGGCTTTGTCCGTGCAAATGTGTCCTTGGCCATTCTATCTCCCTGGTCTATTTCTCTCGGGCAAGTTTACTAATTGTAAGTACACGTGAATTGGTGCTAAACAAAGCTGCTGATGGGATTCGGACCCATGACCTCGTCCTTACCAAGGACGCGCTCTACCAACTGAGCTACAGCAGCCCGAGTCAATTCCCTCGTGGCGAACCCAGTTGGAATTCTGTTTGCACGCCGTCCATCCTAGTGATCACAGCCGGTTCGCTCCCGGTTGATGACGTTCCCCCCTCACACACTCGTTGCTTTCACTTCAAAGCGGGTGAAGGGAATCGAACCCTCGTCTTTAGCTTGGAAGGCTATGGCTCTACCATTGAGCTACACCCGCACGTTTGCGAGGCGATGCCTTTTAGTCCCGCCCGCACATCCCACCGTTCTGCCAAAGTGGCTACTTCAGTGCTGTGTCGCCTGTATTAACTTAACCAATCCTCTTGCGAGGCAGTATCCGAACCTGCGTACCGCTAACGGCCTTTTTACGGGCCACTACATCCTCAATTGATGGGGGGTACAGGATTCGAACCTGTGAAGGCATAGCCATCAGATTTACAGTCTGACCCCTTTGACCGCTCGGGAAACTCCCCGGAACCTTAAACTATCCAATGACTTACGTACTAGCCCAAC
This sequence comes from Planctomycetia bacterium, assembly GCA_043749935.1. Classification (GTDB taxonomy): domain Bacteria; phylum Planctomycetota; class Planctomycetia; order Pirellulales; family PALSA-1355; genus PALSA-1355. The sequence goes on along the minus strand of JAYVCO010000195.1, from coordinate 360 downwards.
CCGTCAAGCCCACACGCACTCTGGCGACATCAACGACTGCGATTTCGCCTGCAATCCCGCTAACGAGCTAGCGGAGGGACTTGAACCCACAACCTGCTGATTACAAATCAGCTGCTCTGCCAGTTGAGCTACGCTAGCCTCCGAGGGCTTTCCACGAAAACATGTAAATATATCCAAACCTGACGGCCATGCAATACCGCCGGCCAGGAAACGTCCATTTCCCGCCATCTCTAGCGACCAAACGAACCATCATAGAAAATCGGTGGCGGTTTTTCGAGGGGCCTATTGTCAATTTCTTAAGACATTTTTTGCCTGGGGGAAGTTCGCGGCTGAAAACCCGATGCGTGAGCGAGGCGATTT
>JAYVCO010000194.1:0-6967 GCA_043749935.1 Planctomycetia bacterium | reverse complement strand
CGCCAACACAACCTGCCTGAATCCGACACGTGCGTGACTCGCGGCGTTCTTGCGCGCGCGGCGACCCGGATTGGTCCGTTCCTATTCGGGCTGTGGCTCGGCGGGTGTTTTTTCCTCACTACGCTCTGGGCCGTCGAGGCGCCCGAGTCCGACGAAAAAGAAACGGCCGCGGCGGCGTCAAAAGTTGACTTTTCCGCTCAGATTCGGCCGATCTTGATCGCTTCGTGCCAAAGGTGCCATGGACCCGAAAAAAGAAGCGGCGGTCTACGGCTCGACTTGCTGGCATTCGCTCAAATGGGCGGCGACTCGGGCAAAACAATCATTGGCGGCACGCTCGAAACAAACGAGCTATACCGCCGGGTCTCATCGCCAGATCGCTCGTATCGAATGCCAAAGAACTCTCCGGCACTGTCGAATCAGGAAATCGAACTTTTCCAGCACTGGGTCGAACAAGGAACCAAGTGGCCGGATGAGTCGAATCCAAGTGGCCCGCACAGGGCGTTTTACGAAAAATGGATCGAATCGACCGCTAACATGCTCGACCGCTGGTCTAGCGAGCTGAATTACTCGCGGCCCTACGCGATCGCTTTCGTCCTCTTCCAAATCATGCTATTGATAACGGCCCGCTTGCGAACGGCTTATACCAATAATCAGCCTTGGGCGATTGGCAAGGCCCGTTGGTTCGGCCAACTTTCGAGCGTAATCAGCCCGCGCGAAATGACTTTGGCTTGGTTGTCATCGGTGGCCCTGATGGGCATCGTGTTCATGCGAGGCCATCAATTGAAAATCTCCGACGAGTTGGTTCGAGTTCAAGGCACTCTCAACAGTCACCAGAGCCCTTGGTCCAAGACGGTCTTCGGTTTTCCGCCGAAGCCCATCCGCCCGGACCACCCAAAGCAGGTTTCCGGGACCTATTACCGTGGGAATTGCGAACGCAACCCCGAACTGTTCAATAATGGTAATTACCTGACCGCGACTTTTCGACTGGGGCTTTGCAACTCGCGCCGCGAACCGATTGCCGTCGGCGATCCCGTGGACGCGGCCGACATATTCTTGCAAATCGAGATCGAACGCGCGCCGGGTACTTCCGCGGCCTTGTTCTCCGACGAACTCATGTCAGGAGTGTTCCTGACGTCGACCTTTTTCGACGGTTCGACTCGATCAATCGACGCTCCGCCCGTGCGATTGCAGGTCGTCAAACCAGAACAGCAATGGGCGGCGCATTTTCAAGTCAGCGCGCGGAAAAATGATCGGCGGCTCGAAGGACTCGTCTATATGTATGTGGGCAAGCTGGAAGATGACGGCACGGTCCACGGCGACCCGCATTTCGGCATTCAATATGACCTGGTCATCGAGTACGGTAAGCTTTCGGATAAGTCTGACCTGTGGATGAATTCGTTTGGGAATTCTGTTTTTGCGCCGCCTCAGCCCCCCGACAAACTTCCTTACCGCGAGTGGTTCGACTATCGTCCCATGCCAATTATCACGGGCGAAAACACGAAGGATCCAAAATTGCTGGGCGTGGACGAGTATGTGAAAAAAGGCCTGATCAAGGCGCCCGAGCCCTCGGATCAACCGCCCCAGCCAGAAGATCAGAAGGAAGAATAGTTCGGCAGCAGCAGGTCTTCGGGCGATCCGCACTGGGTCACTCGGCCTTGCTCCAGCACGACCACGCGATCTGCCACGCGGCGCACTTCGGCCGCGCTATGGCTGACGTAGATCGTGGGAATGCGCCATTCGGCCAACACGCGTTGGACGTAGGTGAGAATGCGATCCTTGAGCGCCTCGTCCAAAGCCGCCAAAGGCTCGTCCATGAGCAACAACTCTGGCCCGCTCAATAGCGCGCGACCCAACGCCACTCGCTGTCTTTCACCTCCCGAAAGCTTCCGCGGATAGCGGTCGAGCAATTCCGAAAGTTCGAGCACCGCGATGACACGATCCGGATCGACGGCCGCGGGCCGGCCGCGACGGCGGTAGCGCCCGAACATCAGGTTGCGTTCGACACTCAGATGTGGAAACAGGAGGTGATCTTGAAACACAAAGCCGACGTGACGGCGTTCCGCCTTGAGGTCGATGCCCCGTTTGGCGTCGAACCAGACGTTCTGCCCCAGTTGGATGCTGCCAGTCTGAGGGGACAACAAGCCGGCGATCATATAGAGCAAGCTGGTTTTGCCGCTGCCGGAGGGTCCGAACAGGGCCGTCACCTGGGCCGATGTTTCGAACTTCGCATCGAGTTCAAAACCGCCGGCAAAGCGGTGTCTGGCTTGGAAGCTAAGTTGATTCACGCGATGCGTGCCTCCGCTCCAACCATTCGCTGACCAATAGCGCCAGAGCGGCCAGTCCGATCGAGATACCTGCTAGCCGCCACACTTCTCCTTCGGCGCCGGGCCGATTGAATGCACTGAAAATCGCCAGCGGGATCGTTTGCGTTTCGCCGACAATGTTGCCGGCCACCATGATCGTGGCGCCGAACTCGCCCAAGCTGCGAGCAAAGGCCAACACGCAGCCGGCCAGCAATCCGCTGCGTGCCAACGGCAAGGTAACGTTCACGAAGGTATCGAGACGGCCGGCTCCCAAGCTGCGAGCCGCCATTTCCAATCGCGGGTCGACGGCCTGAAATGCCAGACGAATGGCGCGGACCATGAGCGGAAAACTGACTACCGCGGCGGCAAGTGCGGCTCCCCACCAGGTGAGCACGATGCGCACACCAAACCGATTTTCGAGGAAGCCGCCCACGGGTCCGGTGGGGGCGAAACAGACCAGCAACAACAACCCGGTGACGACTGGCGGCACGACCAGTGGCAAATTGACCACCACTTCCAACAACCATTTGAATCGCGATTGCCAGCGCGCCATGACGTAGCCGGTCAGCACGGCCGCCGGCAGGCTGAACACCACCGCGCACGAGGCAACCTGAAAGCTCAATCGCAGGGCCAACCATTCTTCGGGACTTAGCGACCACATGCCAAAAAACGGCTTCAAGGGTTGGCGGTGACTGGTAAGACGATGAATCCATGCTCCCGAAAAATGACAGCGGCGGCCGGCGACGCAAGAAACTCGTAAAACGCCACTGCCGCCGCGTTCTCCGCTCCATGTCTCAGCAACACGGCCGGATAGCGAATCGGCTCGGAACGTTGGGAGTCGATTTTCAGCACTGCGCGAACTTTCTTCTGGGCGGCTGCATCCGTGGCATACACGATGCCCGCCTCGGCCGCACCGGTCGCGACAAAATGCATGGCTTGCCGCACGTCGGCCGCACCGGCAACTTTCGGTTCGAGCTGCCTCCAAAGGTCCAACTGTTCAAGCGCTTGCTTCGCATAGATGCCGGCCGGGACGGATTTCGGATCGGCTAAGGCCAGATGACGAATCTGTCGCTGAACCAAATCGCCCGGCGTCTTGATTTCGAGCGACGAACCCGCTGGAACGATCACGACCAACTGGTTGCTCAACAGGTCTCGCACGCTTTCCACAAGCTGCTGCTGGCGCAAAAAATCGGACCACTGGGTACTCGCCGACAAGAACACGTCGGCCTCGGCGCCGGCCTTGATCTGTCGTGCCAACGTCGAGCTCGCTCCGTAGCTGGTGCGAACGGTCACGCCCGGATGCAAACGGGTGAACTCCGCGCGAACCTGGTCCATCGCTTCGGTAGTGCTAGCCGCGGCGAACAGCAACAGCTTGCCCGAAACGTCTCCCTTATCGGCGGCCAAGGACCAGGGGCAGAGGACCAAGCAGCAAAACACCGCAGCAATGATGGCAAGCCAGGTTTTCATGCGGGTGGCTTTTTTCCAGAACAAACGAACGGACATTGGCGCGTCGCGCAAGAGTTAGGTTACCTTAACGCACGGACCAGGGCCAGGAAAGACTCAGCCGGGAAAGATTGGAGCAAGCAACAAAACCGCGTGCGACCTATCGGGCCGAGGAGAACCGTACCGAGCGCTGGCGATGTTCTTGGCGGACTAACTGACCGCAGGCTGCAGCGATATCGGCTCCCAACGAATAGCGCGTGGTGACCGGCAATCCGGCACTCTTGAGGGCTTGCGAAAAACTCTCGCGACGCTCGCGGTCGCTGCCGACGAACTGGGGCGCTTCGGCGATCGGGTTGTAGGGGATCAAGTTGATGTGTACCGGAATCCCTCGCAAATAGTCCACCAGCGCAACCGCGTCTTCGAGCGTATCGTTCACATTTTCGAGCAGCAAGTATTCGATCATTACCAGGTGCTTTTGGATCGCCACGACCTCTTCGAGCGCCGCTCGCAACTCGGACAGGCTGTGTCGCTCGGAAATCGGCATGATCTTGCGACGCACTTCTTCGCGTGCGCTATGCAAGCTCAGGGCCATCCGCACTTCCGGATAACGCGTCGCACAACGCACCATGGCCGCCGGAATTCCGACAGTGGAAATCATGATGCGCTTCGGGTTCAAATCAAAACACGCACTGTCGGCGAGCACGTCGAGCGCGGCATAGAGCTGGGCTTCGTTGTGAAAGGGTTCACCCATGCCCATGAACACGAGGTTGCGCACAGCGCGGTTTTCGGCCACGAGCAATTGGTTGGCTTGGATAAGTTGATCGAGGATTTCGGCGGTCGAAAGATTGCGGGCGATGCCCATCTTGCCGGTCGCGCAAAACCCGCAATGGGCCGCGCAGCCCACTTGGGTCGAAACGCAAAGCGCCGTGCGGCCGGTCGTCATCCGCAAGATGACCGACTCGATCAAAAGTTCTTGCGCGGTGCGAAAGAGGAGCTTACTGGCGCCGTCCAACTGCGAATCGTGCCGGCTTTCCAAACGCAACGGATGGAATTCGATCTGATGGGCGAATTCGGATCGCGCCGGTTCCGGCAGTTCCGCCAGCGCAAGCGCCGCGTCGCGATGCTTTTTATAAAACACGTTGCGAAACTGGCGCAGCCGGTACGTGTCGAGCTTGTGGCGGTGCCGCAGCGCTTCGATTTCCGCAACGTCGTGGATGCTAATCATTGATATGCTTCCACGCTGTTTCCAGTCAATCAAGAATCACTATTGGGCAATTTGCCGGAAACGGTAGATCTGGCCGGTATCCGTGGTGTAATAGACTTCGCCTTGCTCGTCTTCGCCGAACGACATGATCGGCATGATGTTTCCGCTGATCGTGTAGTTGGCCACGACTGCCTTGGCTTGCTCGTCGTATTTGAGTGCCCACACTTTGCCGGTCACATAGTCGGCGTAGATATAGCAGCCAGCCAACTGCGGCAGTTTCTTGCCGCGATAAACATGCCCGCCGGTGATCGACTTGCCGGTTTCGTGGTGGTATTCCCAGATCGGCTCGATCAAGTCGGCGCGCGGATCGGCGCCGTTGGGGCCGAACTTGTGCACGCCTTCGCGCACATTCCAGCCATAGTTGCCGCCTTTGACGATCAGATCGATTTCTTCCCAGAAATCTTGCCCCACGTCGGCACACCACAGCGTGCCGGTTTGTCTGTCGAAGGCGATTCGCCAAGGGTTGCGCATGCCGTACGACCAGATTTCGCCCAGCGCTTTGCCGCCATGGCCCACGAAGGGGTTGTCTTTCGGAACGGCGTATTTCTTGCCTTCGTCGGTGTGATCGACGTCGATCCGCAAGATTTTTCCCAGCATCGTCTTCAAGTTCTGGCCATTGCCGTAGGGATCGCCCCCCAGCCCGCCGTCGCCGACGGCGATATACAGATAGCCGTCAGGTCCAAACGCCAACGTGCCACCTTTGTGGTTCCAAAACGGGTGCTCGATCCGCAGGATCTCTTCTTCCGAATTCGGATCGGCCTGATCGGGATTGTCCTTCGAAACGCGGAACCGCGAGACCATGACCGTGTTGGGCTTGGGCGTTCCCTTGGGCGTGTAATAGACGAAGAACTGGCCGTTCTCGCGATACTTGGGATGAAACGCCATGCCCAAGAAGCCTTTTTCATTCTCCTTGTCCTGATAAACGACGCGCGGCTCGATGTCGAGAAACACTTTCGGTTCTTCGACGCTCGGATCGTTCGGCATCACATAGATGGTGCCCAACTGCGAAGGGACGAACAGCCGATTGCTGCCGTCGCCGGCGTGGGTCACCAGGATCGGCCGATTGATGCGCAGCTTCGGAAACGCTTTTTCGACTTCGACGTTGCTGGCGGTCTCGGGCACTTTGAGCGAAGGGCTCACGTCGGTGACAGCCGAGACGGCCAAGGCAAACAAGTCGGCGATTTTCGGTTTATGATCGTGGGCCGAATCGTCGCCCACCTGGCGAATGACGATCAGGTCGAGGCTCGGCACAATTAGCATGTCGTTGTCGAACTTGCCCATCGCCGCGTAGGCGTCGTCCGGCAGGCCCGGCCAGGCGTTGTTGCTGCTGTTCCACCACAGATATCCATACCTCTTGTTCAAATCCTGCGAGGCGTGCGTAGCCTCTTTGACCCAGTCTGAGGAAATCAACTTGGTTTTGTTCCACTGCCCTTTGTTCAAAAACAACAACCCAAACCGGGCCAGGCTGCGCGCCGTGATGTTCAGGCCCGAGTAGGGAAGCGGCCCGCCGTCGCGGCCTTCCCAGTGCCAATCGCCGCGCTTGATGCCGATCTTCTTAAAGATCTGTTCATCCAGCAACTCGTCGATCTGTTTGCCGGTCGCCTTGTGGACGACGGGCCCGAGCAATGACAGTCCCGTGTTGTTGTATTCCCATTTTTCGCCGGGCACGAAGTCCATCGGCAATTCGTTGAGCACATAGTTGAACAGGTCCTTGCGCTCGAGAATCGAATTATCACTGTGCGCGCCGGAAGTCATCGACAACAACTGTTGGACTGTGATCTCGCGCTTTTGCGGTGGTTTGGCCTCGGGAAAAAAATCGCCGAGCTTGCTGTCCAGCTTGAGCTTGCCACTGGCAATCGCCAGTCCGGCCGCCGTGCTGGCAAAACTCTTGCTGGTCGAATAGACGATGAATTTGCTGTCGGCCTTGGCATCGTCGAAATACCACTCGCCGACGATC
>JAYVCO010000193.1:0-7454 GCA_043749935.1 Planctomycetia bacterium | reverse complement strand
ACAAGTTTTGAATCACCAAATCGTGAGCGAAGGACTTCAGTCCGTAGCTCACGTTCTCCTCCAACCTACCGGCTTCAGCCGGTAGTAGTTCAGTGCCAGTCGGCGAAGTTGGCGAGGCGGCGTGCGGAGTTGGGCAAACCATGACGCCCGACAGCCCGCGCGGGGGGCTACCGCCCATACCGGTCCCGATAGGCGGTCGCTGCTGGCTGCCCGGGCGGAGCCGCACTAGGCTGTACGCCGACTTTTCCCTTGCACTCGACGAACACCAACAGATCGGCCCGCGTGGCCGGCGAGATCATGGGCAGCTTAATGCCCAGCGAGTTCGGCGGTGGAGACACGGGCGTTGGACCGACTCCCAAACTGATTAGCAGCACCTGGTCGGCCGGCCAACGAAATCGTTCGTGCAAGCGCGAGCTGATCATTTGCGGCACTTCGATCGTTGTCCGCTGGCGAGGGGCGACCGCGGTCGGCACCGGGATGTCGACTTTGAGCATTTGTTCGACCTGATCGATCTCGCACTTGATCACGGCATCGACATCTTTTCCGTTGAGCGACAACAAAGGATTGAACTCCAGTGTGAAGCCCTCTTGGAATTGGCTCATTTGGGGCTCGAAGCCGGGCCAGACGGTCGATTTCAGGATCACGTCCCGGATATAGTTTCGCGGCTTGGTCTTGGAAATAACTGTCGATTGGCCGTTGTTTACCAGCAGATGTGGCGTGCTGTGCTCCTGGAAATCGCTGCGGCGCCTGAGATCGGCCTGTAGCAGCGCCGCATCCTCCTTGGCCAGCAGCCAGGCCTGGATCGCGGGAGTTTGTGTCGTGACCGGGTGCAGCATTGGGTGGGCTTTGGTCCGCCAATTGGGATTCGTCAACGTGATCACGCGCACTCCGAAGGCTTGCGATTCCCCTTCGGTATTGACGAACCGGTCGACCATTTCCGCGACCACGGCGTGCATTTCGGGCGTGTGATAAACGTGCAATGTACGGTGGTCTGCGGACAGAACACTGATCGGACCGGAGTGCCATGCTTCATAGCCGGTTTCGCGCAACACCCAGTCCAAAATGGCCTGCTGTGGATCATTCGTCGAGGTCACGCGAGCCGTGTAAGGGCTAATGTCGTAATCACGCCATTCCTGACCGGCATCGTTGGGCAATGTCGTCGTTCCCTGCGTGACGCGGGCGATCGGCTGGCGCGAGACGTTGGCTCCCACCGCGCGCATTGGAGACTGGACGTTGGACAACGGACTCGTATCCGAAGAAATGTTGCGACTGGCGACGTTCGGAACTTTCCATTTAACGCCTCCCCCCGGGGCGGCAGGATCGGCCGCGGACGGATTGTCGACTGGCGCGGCACTGGGTGCGGCAAGCGCCGCGGTATCGCGACGCCCTTGCGCTTGCCCAAGTTCGACAAAGCAAAGTAAAGCCGCACAGAAGCAGCAGCATTTAACGTACATGGGTCGGCTTCCTTGCCTCACGCTTGAGAAAAATGTTCCGCTGGCTGATGCCTTTCTGGCACGCAACTTCTTTTTTTGCCTGGAGCGGGCGGGAAGTATAGGGACAGCCCAGAACGCCGACAATAGCGGCTAGGGTGCCTTGGTCCGCGCTTTGCTAGCGGACTCGCAACCGGAAACGGACATGTAACCGAGGCCGGGCAGGAGGAAGGCCTGATAGCAACGACCTGGCAGCAACCGTCGCGAGATCTAGGACCGGCTGTTGCGGACTGGGCCGACCACGACCGACGCATTGTGGCCGCCGAAACCAAAACTGTTGCTCATGGCCGCCATCAGCTTCCGCTCGCGCGGTCGATGGGGCGTGTAGTCCAGATCGCAAGTGGGGTCGGGCGTGTCCAGATTGATGGTCGGCGGAATCACGCTGTCGCGGATCGCCAGGATCGCGAAGATAAGCTCCACTCCGCCACTGGCGCCGAGCAGATGACCCAATTGACTCTTCGTGCTCGAAATGCTCAGTTCCCGAGCGTGCGAGCCGAATACGCGTTTGATAGCACTTGTTTCGGCCGAATCTCCCAAGATCGTGCTGGTGCCGTGGGCATTGATATACCCGACGCTGGGGGCCTCGATGTGGCCGTCTTCCAACGCCCGCTGCATGGCGCGGGCGGCGCCAATGCCCTCGCCGTCGGGCTGCGTAATGTGGCCGGCGTCGGCGCTAGCCCCATAGCCGAGCACTTCGGCATAAATTCTGGCCCCGCGTGCTTTGGCGTGCTCGAGTTCTTCGAAAACAAGCATGCCCGCGCCTTCACTCAAGACGAAACCGTCGCGGTCCCGATCGAAGGGGCGACTGGCCTTTTGGGGGGCGTCGTTGCGCTCCGAGAGCGCTCGCATGTTGGCAAAGCCGCTAATGCCCATCGGAGTGATCGCGGCTTCGGTGCCGCCGGTCAGCATGATATCGGCATCGTCATACTGAATTGATTTGAAGGCGTCGCCTATGGCGTTGGTGGCACTGGCGCAGGCCGTGGCGACGGCAAAGTTGGGACCGCGCAGTCCGTACTCGATGGAGAGTTGGCCGCTGGCGGCGTTGAGCATCAGCTTGGGAATGGTGAATGCCGAGACTTTGTCGGGGCCTTTGTGCAGCAGCCGCTCGACTTGCGTCTCGATTTCGTGCAAGCCACCGATGCCGGAGCCCAGAATGACGCCGCAGCGAAACAGGTCTTCCTTGGCGAAGTCGAGCCCGGAGTCGCGCACGGCGTCGATGCCGGCGACCATGGCAAACTGCGTGAAGCGATCGATGCGCTTGGCATCTTTCGGCGACATATAGCCCGTGGCGGTCCAATCGTGAAGATCGCCGCCAAAATGGACTTTATGGGCCGTGGTATCGAACAGCCGGATTTCGTGAACGCCGCTCTCGCCAGCGAGAATTCGTTTCCAGAGATCTTCAATCTGGCAACTAAGCGAGGTGACTGCTCCCAGCCCGGTTACGACAACGCGCCGTTTCATGAATTTGCAGTTACGACTGGGAATTCTCGATGTATTGAACCGCTTGTCCCACGGTTTGGATTTTTTCGGCGGCGTCGTCTGGAATGGTGATGTCGAACTCTTCTTCTAATTCCATGACCAATTCGACGGTATCCAGAGAATCCGCGCCAAGATCATTGACGAAAGAAGTCTCGACCGTGATCTTCTCTTTATCAACGCCCAATTGTTCAGCCACAATATCGATCACACGTTCTTGAACTGACGCCACCTTCACAATCCTCCAACTGATATTCAAGATCGGGGAACTAGCACGTGTGGTCCCGCCGCGAATTAGCCAATCCCTTTAGCGACCCTCTTGTGAGCTTGCCCACACAAATTAGAGGATTTCCATAAGACAGGTCAAGATAGAAAGTTTTCAGATAGCTGTCTATATCACCTTGCGGTCTATATAGAGACGCCGGCCAGCATTTATCGGTCACACGCTCAATTTTTCCGACCAATCCTGCTCAAGCGCATAAACCGCCATCAATAGTGAGCACCTGGCCGGTGATGTAGCTGGCCGCCTCGCTGGCCAGGAACAGGGCTCCGAAGGCGATCTCCTCGGCGCGCCCCACCCGCTTTGCGGGAATTCTTTTCTTCACTTCCTCCAAAACCACCGGTCCAAGCGCGTCTGTCATCTCAGTTTCAATGAAACCTGGCGCGATTGCGTTGACCGTAATCTTGCGGCTAGCCAGTTCCTTGGCGACCGTGCGGGTCATGCCGATGACACCCGCCTTGGAGGCCGAATAGTTGGCCTGCCCCGCGTTGCCCGAGAGGCCCGAAATACTGGCAATATTGATGATGCGACCGTATCGCCCTTGCATCATCGGCCGTGTGACGGCTCGGGTGAACAAAAAAGTTCCGCGCAAATTTGTGTTGATCACCAGGTCCCAATCCTCATCCGACATCCGCGGAATGAGCGTATCGCGGGTGATGCCGGCGTTGTTGACGAGGATGTGCAGCTTGCCCCATTTTTCGACGACGTTGTCGACTACTTTTTGCACGCTCGCTCCATCGGTCACGTCGCACTCAAAGACTTCGGCAGTGCCGCCCGCGGCGCGAATGGCCGCGACCGTCTCGGCCAATTTGTCGGCGCTGCGCGCGACGCACGCGACCTGAGCGCCGGCACCGGCCAGCGCCAAGGCAATGGCGCGCCCGATTCCGCGCGAGGCGCCCGTGACGATGGCCGTCTGTCCGGCCAAATCGACTTGTAGTACGCTCTTGGAATTCTCAGCCATTGATAATCAGTTCTTTGTTTGCGATTAGTCAAAGACCCCTTGGCAGGACGCACGCCGCTCGATGCGTTTTAGCAGGCCGCGCAGCACGCGTCCTGGCCCGACTTCATAAAACTGATCGTAGCCTTGGCTCAATAAATTCTTTAGCGAATCCTCCCAGCGGACAGGGGAAACAATCTGTTTGATCAAGAGCTCGCGGATCTCATCGGGGTCGTCGTGTGCTTGCGCGTCGACGTTCGAGATAACCGGAATCGTCGGCTTGGAAATGCGCGCATCGGCCAGCGCATTTCGCAGCCGTTCGACCGCCGAATCCATCAAGGGCGTGTGAAAAGCGCCGGCCACGGCCAGCGGAACCGCCTTCATGGCTCCAGCCGCCACGGCCATTTCGGCGGCCCGCTCACAGGCAGAATTCGTCCCGGAGATGACGATATTGCCTGGGCACAACAAGTTGGCAATCTGCAACGTTTCGCCCTGACGAGCTTGTTCGCATAATTGCTCGACTTGGCCGCGTTCCAATCCCAAGATGCTCACCATGCCGCTGGGCGTCGCGTCGGAGGCTTCTTGCATGGCCTCGCCGCGGACCTGCACTAGCCGCAACCCGTCTTCGAATTCCATCGCGCCGGCAAACACCAGCGCCGTGTATTCGCCTAAACTCAAGCCGGCCGTGGCCTGACAGGAAAGCACCACGTCTGGCGCCGATTGCCGCAACAGTTCGATGCCCACCAGGCTGGTTACGAACAGGGCCGGCTGACTGACAACCGTCGAATCGAGCTCTTCGGCTGGGCCCTCGAAGCACAGCCGAGCCAGATCGTAACCGACGATTTCGTTCGCGCGATCGTAAAGCTGTCGCGCCGCCGGCAGGGTTTCGGCAGCCTGGCGGCCCATGCCAACTGTCTGGGCACCTTGACCGGGAAAGAGAAACGCGATCTTGCTCAACGTGAAATCCCCGGTACTTTCAAGACAGTCGATCGTCTATTGCGAGCCTGATGTTCCGAGCAGCCCGACTTCCAGGCCGAAAGAGAGGCCTGGAAGATGGGCTGGTGTGCGAGGGCCGCCGCTTGGCCACACTGTACCCCGCCACCCGCCGGTCGAGAAGTCCGCGCTTACGCCGACAAGCAAGAACGACTTGCGGCAACACAAGAAGGCGGCGCTGCTAGCCGTCCATTCTTGGCCGGTCTATTCGGCGGCCGTCTCGACCATCGGGCGACCCATGTAGTGGCCGCAGTTGGGGCAAATCACGTGCGAGGGGATCGCCGTGCTACACTGCCGGCAGTACTCCAGCTTGAGCGGTTTGATGGCGTTATGCGCCCGGCGACTACCGGAGCGGGAATTCGAACTTTTTCGTTTTGGGACAGCCATGGCAATCAACCCAACGCCCGACCCGACGGAGCAGGTCCAAGCTCAATGAGGATAACTTCTTACAAGAATGGCGAATGGGTCATAGTACGCGAAGGGCCGGCGGAGTGTCAAGCGGGGGATTCGGGCGGTAGTGGGTTCCCTGAAAGAGCCTTGTCTGTCAAGCGGCGCCAAGCTGGTTTTTGGACGTACCTTCTGCGCAACAGCTATTCACTACTTCTCTGCAACCCTCAAAGAGTTTACGGCGGATCGTCACCGGTTTAACGAGTTCGTGGCTCATGGTCATTTTTCGCGGGGCTGGGCAACCTTCTTTTGCTTTTGCAGTTGCACCCCCAAGCATCCCTTCGTGAATACGTCCGCTGTCTCCAGCAGTCGCCTAACTGGACATAACCAGTCATGCACGGATGATTCTTTTGCGACCATCTCGTAGCGAACGGCCGTCTCAATCAGAACCACGTTGGAGCACTCGCTCCAATCCAACCCACTACTCAGACTGGCATTCGCTACGAGGACCGTTTTCCGGGCGGAAGACGGTCGATGCAACCACAACTCCTCAACAAGTGTTCCGCATCTGAATTGTTCTTATGACGCCTTCCCGCGAGTCCCTTCCGCCGTCGCCGTCACCTCGGCCTCGCCATTGCCTGGGCCGTGGGGATGGCAGAGGCGGACAGGGGCGGCCCCTTTTGTCGGAGCCTGAACCGAGGTCCGGCTCGTCATCCCGTCGCGGCGAGCCGACTTCTTGGCGGTCCGCCGACGATGTACGCTTCGTTGTGTTTCACCATATGCCAGAGAATCGTTGCCGATCGTCTCATTACAGCCACCCGCGCGATCTTCGATCCTCGCCGCTTCTTGATTCCTCGATACCATGCCCGCATTGCGCCGTCGCGTCGCAACACGTGCAGGACCATTTGTCCGAGCAAATACCTGGCCAGTGCACTGCCCTCCTTCGTGATCGAACCCAAGCGATCGGTCGCTTCACCCGAGTTTCGGCAACGCGGGGTCAAACCCCAGTAGTTCGCCAGACTTTTCGGGCGTGGAAACCGATCGATCGATCCGATTCGGCAAGCCAACGCCAGGCTGCTGTAGGCGCCCGCGCCAGGCATCGTCGCCACGATCGCAGCCACTGGATGCTTTCTTTGACGCTCCTTGATTTTGTTTTCGAGCTCCAGCAGCTGCCGATCCCAAAGATCCCACTGGGCGAGCAGCTGGTCCATGTCCAGCCGATCGATTACCCCGAGCGGTAACTGTTTCAACCAGAGCTGCGCCTTCTTGGTTTGCAAGCCCTTGCACGGGCACTCCTGCTGTAGGTTGTGCTTTAGCAAGATTTTCTGAACCTTGTTGAGCGTTCGCGTGCGGAGAGTTCCCATTCGCTGTCGCAGTGCGGTCAATTGCCGATTCTCTTCATCCTCTGGGCTTGGAAGCATGATCCGTTTCAAGTTCTGGACTTTCTTGCCCTCCAGCAGTCGCCTTCGATTGACCCACAGCATTTCGCCCAATGCATTGGCGTCGCGATGGTCCGTCTTTTTCGACGATCGCTTGGTTGCCCGAATCAGGACTGTCTGCTGACAACCGAACTCATCGAGCATCTTCAGAAGCCAATGGTTGAATCCACATAACTCCAAGATTGCTACAAATCCACCAGTCGGCTCGCTGTCAACTCGCAAGTCTCCAAAGAACTGTCGCACCTTCTCCCACTGAGTGCTCACCTGCCGCCGTGACACGACGTCGCCGGCTTCGTTCCGCACGTTGACGGTCAACTGTCTGCGATGCTGGTCGATGGCCAAAAACAACATGGCTGGGTCCTCCGGTTTGTGAACGGTGGTTGAACCAGCCAGGAGCTTAACATTTCGCGACGGCCGCTCTTTCATAGCATCAGAACAGTGAGTTGGTCGGG
>JAYVCO010000192.1:0-17175 GCA_043749935.1 Planctomycetia bacterium | reverse complement strand
TCGGCACGCCGTTTGTCGACGATTGCCAAATTGCCCCCCAGGCGTTCGGCATGGCCGAGCGCCCGCTTGATGCTTCCCTCGTCGGGGCTAACCACCACGACTTCCTTGGGGTCGAATCCACGCTCGAGGAAGTATTCGTTGAGCACGGGTGCCGCATAGAGATGGTCGACCGGCACGTCGAAAAAGCCCTGAATCTGAGCCGCGTGCAAATCCATGGCCAGCACTCGATCGGCGCCAGCGCGTGTGATGATATTGGCCACGAGCTTAGCTGTAATTGGCACGCGGCCTTCATCCTTGCGATCTTGCCTGGCGTAGCCGTAGTAGGGCACGACGGCCGTGATCCGCTCGGCGCTCGCGCGCTTGCAGCTCTCGATCATGATCAAGAGCTCCATCAAGTTTTCATTCACCGGCGGGCATGTGGGCTGCACGAGAAAGACGTCGCGGCCGCGAATGTCTTCGTCGACTTTGCAACTGATTTCGCTGTCGGGGAAGTTTCCGATCGTGATCCCGCCCATCGGCAGACCCAGATAGTCGCAAATGCGCCTGGTAAGTTCCCGGTTGGCTCGGCCGCTGAAAATCTTGAGGTCGTTCATGGAGTCGCTGCAACTTGCGTGAATGGGAGCCGGCGTGCCAGGGGTGGACCGTCGAAAGCCCGCGATTTGAAAGCCATCGCCTAAGTAAGAAGCATGATTCTACAGGTTTTTAGACTGGCGCGTTCAATTTATGGTCCGAGTCTTGTTTCGTAGTTCAAATAACTTACGGCCGATGCATTACTGTGTCGGCTTGCCGCATGGCGGCCTCGACTGCGGCTAGCTCTTCCATATTGTTGATGCTCAGCGCCTCACCGGGTTTCAGGACGTTGAGTGCCCGCACGTCCTTGCCGGCCGCAAGCAGCACTCCCGGACAGTCGGTCAGGTAATACTCGCCTTGGGCATTGTCGGCCCGAATCTGATCCAAGGCCGTGAGCAGATCGCGGCAATTGAACACATAACAACTTAAATTGACCTCTCGGATCTGCTTTTGTTCGCTTGTGGCGTCCTTTTCCTCGACGATGCCGGTGAATTTGCCGGCCGAATCGCGGACAATCCGGCCCAGTCCGTGCGGGTCTTCCTTGCTGCCGGTGCCCAAAATGCACGCCGGGCGCGACCGGTCGAACTCGGCCAATAGCGTGCGAATGGACTCGCTTTGCATCATCGGCGAGTCGCCGGCCACCACCAGCACCGGACCGTCGTGTCCGGCCAGGAACTCGCGGGCACACATCACGGCATGGCCCGTTCCGTGTTGTTCGGCTTGCAGAGCAAACACCACCTTGGGCCGGCTGGCCAGCGTGCTCCGCACCAGGTCGGCCCGATAGCCGACGACCACAATGGTCTGGTCGATACCCGCGGCGGCCAGGACGTCGAGCACATAGTCGATCATCGGTCGCCCGCAAACCGGCACGAGCACCTTGGGCAACTCCGACTTCATCCGGACGCCCTTACCCGCGGCCATCACAACAGCAAGTGTGGTACTCAAAAGACGCTCCAGGTGCGGGTTGGGAGAAAACACCCATTTTTGCAATTACCCGTGACAAGTTCCAGGGGGAATATTCGGTGCGAGGCCATCTAAAATCTGAAGTGAGTGTTTCCCGCCCGAGTGGGAGGTATATTAGG
This sequence comes from Planctomycetia bacterium, assembly GCA_043749935.1. Taxonomy (GTDB): domain Bacteria; phylum Planctomycetota; class Planctomycetia; order Pirellulales; family PALSA-1355; genus PALSA-1355. Next base: position 15,523 of record JAYVCO010000192.1, on the reverse strand, counting down.
CAGCCAACTCAAGCGAATGCTCTTTTCGAGGAGATGCATATGGCTGCCGACGAGATGCTCACGCGGCGAGCGTTGCTCGGGCGGACGGCTGCTGCCGGAGCTTTGGCCGCTTGTTCACGTTTGGGAGAAGCCGACGTCATGGCCGATACTGGGGTGAAGTTGCGAATCGTCGACCCGCACGTTCACGTTTGGACGCACGACCCGCAATACCCTTGGCCAAGCGAGCTCAAGGAGCCGCCCAAGGACGACGCGCTGCCCAGCACTCTGCTCGAGCTCATGCAAACGCACGGCGTCGAGAAGACCGTGATCGTACACGTGATTTATTATCGTTGGGACTGCCGATACACGGCCGACTCGGTCGCGGCGCATCGCGACCGCTTTGCCGGTGTTTGTCGCGTGAATCCCGAAAGCCCGCAGGCAACCGCGGAGCTCGACCATTGGGTCGAAAAGGGACTGCGCGGCGTCCGCCTCAGCCCCGCGGCCGGGCCGGCTGGCGATTGGATTAGCGACCGCGCTCGGATGGACGCGATTTGGGGTCGTGCCGCTGAGCTGCGCGTGCCGCTCTGCATACTGTGTCCGATTTCGCGAATCCCCGATGTCGAGCGCGTCATCGAGCGCCACGATGGCCGGCTCGACGTGTGCATCGATCACATGGCCGATTGCCCCATCGACCAGCCCGACGAGCTCAAGAAGCTGTTGGCTTTGGCCCGTTATAAGCGAGTGGTTGTAAAACTGAGCCACCTCTGGTCGCTTTCGCATGAGGCCTATCCGTATCGAGATACTCACGAGCAAGTGCGTCGCCTGTACGATGCGTTTGGGCCCGAGCGGTTGATGTGGGGAACCGACTGGCCGGGGGTCGAACCCTATTGCGGTTACGGTCGAGCCTTGGCCCTTTTTCGCGACGAAATCAAATTCTTCACCGACGATGACCGTCGTTGGATTTTAGGTGGCACGGCCTTGCGAGTGTGGCCGTTCGTGCAAAACAGTTAACTCCGGTGCAATCGATAGGGACCGAGAACCCAAAAGGGAACTTCTGATGACCGAACCAAATCTGCCTGGGCCAACTCGCCGGACTTTTCTGGGCGCTAGCGCAGCTTCCCTGGTTGGCGCCGCAGCTTTTCGCACGGCAGAAACGGCCCGGGCAGCCGAACCTCAGCGTACGGCGCCACGCGTACGTCCGAATGTTCTTTACGCGTTGTCGACCGGCTCGTGGGGACGCGTGGTGCCCAGCGGGCAGCCGGTGCCTTTGTTGAAGGTTCTCGATGAAACCGCGGCCAGCGGCTTTAATGGTGTGCGGCTAACGGGCTACCCCACGATTTTGGAGCAAAACTCGCTGACTGTCGAGCAATATGGCGATGAGTTGGCTCGCCGCGGGTTGAAGTTTTCCACGGTTTCGTTCGGCGGCGCGTACGATAATCCCGAGAAACAGGCTGAAGTTCGCGAGCGGGCTCGCGAGGCCCTGGCCGCGCACAAACGTTTCGGGGCCACGGCACTTGTCTTCTTTCCTCCGTCGCCTCCCGCCCCGGCCGCCGAAGCCGACGCTTGGCGCGAGTCGCTACGGTTCATGAACGAACTGGGCCGGCTGGCCTTCGAAGAATATGGCGTGCGCATCGGGCTGCACAACCACACCGACACGATGATCGAAAACCAGGCGCAAGTCGACCGGTTTCTCGATGGCACCGATCCGCGATTCGTCTTTTGCGCCTGGGATACGGCCCATTTGCACTTAGGGGGGTGCGACGTTCAGGCGACTTTCAAAAAATCGATTGACCGCATCATCTATACCGATTTCAAGGACGCCACGCGAAACCCAGTTTCCGATGATTACGTCGCGCCCAACGGCCAGCGTTTCGTCGGCACATCGCACGAAGGAAAGTTCTTCAATTCGATCTGGGAACTCGGACGGGGCCAGATCGACTTCGTGGCCCTGATGCAAATGCTCGCCGCGCGAAAATATCGGGGCTGGATCAATCACGATCTCGACACGATCCGCGTCTCGACCACCGATAGCTGGCGCACTTCGATGGACTATATCAACAACAGACTCGATCCCATCTACCAATAGTGCTAGGTACAAGCCGGGCTGGGCTTCCAGCCAGCCTGTTGTCGGGCGCGACGGACCTGCTCGTGGCAGGTCCGGATGCGCAGTTCGACCTCGCCCAGCAGTTCTTGATCCGTCATGCCTTGGATTGCCGCCGGTTCGATCGGTTCGCCGAATTGAACGTGGATGATCGATCTCCGCGGGAAGCGCTGTTGGCGAGGCCAGGCGTCGAACGATCCGTCGAGAGCGACCGGAACGAGCGGCACGCCGGCTCGGCGCGCAATGGCACAAAAACCGGGTTTCATTGCCTGCACTTCGCCATCGGGCGTTCGCGTCCCCTCGGGAAACAACAACACCATCTCGCCCCGCTTGAGTCGCTTGAGAGTCTCTTTCAGGCCGCCAAAGCCCGAGCCTTCGCGGTCGATCGAAATCGCGTCGAGCGAGTTCATCAGCCAACGCAACGGCGGAAAACGAAACAATGTTTTGCGGGCCACATAATTCAGCCTGCGATGGCAAACCGAACCGATGGCAATCGGATCCAAGTTGCTCTGATGATTCGACAGCACCAAGGCGCCGCCCGTCTCGGGCACGAAGTTGTCGCCATGAGAGCGGATCCGATACACCATGACGAGGACGAGCCGGGCCAGCATTTTCACCAGCCCGTGCCAGATGCGATTCGGTAGCGATCGGCCCATCGTGGCGTTCACGCGTGTTGTCTCTCGTTCAGCTTGGCGCGCACTAGTGCCTCGAGCTGATCCAAGACCTGTTCGGGCGTGAGACCGTCCGTGGCGACTTCAATCGCATCGTGCGCCGCGACCATCGGACCGACCGGGCGGCTGGCGTCGCGTTGGTCGCGTTGGTTCTGGTTTTTCAGAACCTCGGCAATCGTGGTTGGCTCGCCACGCGCCGTCAGCTCTTCCGCGCGGCGCCGGGCCCGTTCCTCGGGCGTGGCCGTCAGGTAGATCTTGCACTCGGCCTGTGGGAACACGACCGTGCCCTGGTCGCGGCCTTCGGTCACGATGTCGTCGCTGCCGGCGGCTTGCCGTTGCAACTCGACCAGAATCTTCCGCACCCCGGGATTATTGGCCGCATAGTGCGTCGCGCCAGTCACGGTCGCCGTGCGAATTTCCTGCGTCACGTCCCGGCCATCGATCTGCACGCACTGCTCGCTCACGTTCAACTGGAGCTTGGCAGCCAAATCGACGAGCCGCTCGGGTTGGCCCCAATCGAGCTGGTTCTCGATCGCCGCTAGCGCCACCGCGCGGTACATGGCCCCAGTATCGAGAAAACGAAAACCCAGCCGGCGGGCAAGTGCCCGGGCGATCGTGCTTTTGCCAGCTCCGGCGGGGCCATCGATGGTGACGATCATTCAGTAGAGGTTCGGGGTTGGGGATTCGCGATTGGGGAGCAGGGTTGCTACGTTTTTGGCCAGTTCTCATTGTCTCGGCTTGCAACCGTTTTGAAAAGGCACGTACGAATTCGAACTTTCCGTCAGGCCCAAACGGCTTCGACTTCGATCCACTCATTGGCCGCGAAATCCAGGGTGATTTTGTCGCCGTCGACAGGTAGGGTCAGCATGGTCTCGCCGCGGAAGTCGATTTGCCGCGAGGCGGCAACGTTGCGAAAGGTTCTGAGCGTGACGCGTCCCGAGCGGCCGGCGGTCTCCAGCAACCGGGCGCGAAAGCCCTTGATTGGCACTTTGGCCTCCGGCTGCGCCTCGGTGGTTTCGTCTTCGGCGAGTGGCTGCCAGTGAGTGGCCAAGACATTCTTGGCGTCGAGGTGAAAGAACCAGCCGCTGGAATTCTTCGACCGGCCCGCGCTATCAACGAGCACCGTGGGTGGCGCGAGGAGCTCCAGCGCCGCTGCGGCAGGTTGCGCGTGATCGATCGCGATCGCCAGTGAGAATCGGCGGGCCGTTTCGCCACGCACCACCAGCAGGCTATCGAGCATCCGCGCGCCGATGCGCTGATGATAGGGCAAGCCGCCAGTGAGCAGCGCGATCCGACCGACTCCGTTGTCGATTTCGATGTACTCGGGCGCCTCGACGCGGGAAGCCGAGGTTTTTTGCCGAGCAAGACCGACGCCGCGGTAGAGATCGGCCGACTCCTGGGGCCAGGCGAAGCGGACCGCGTAATAGGAGTTCCAGGGATCAGCGCGCGGTTCCTCGATCGAGTCGAGCTCGATGTCGACGTGAACGACGCGACTGCCGGCCCAAACTTGCGTCGTTTGACGGAATCCCGCGATCCGTCGACCTTCGCTGTCGATCAGCGCGCCTCGGCTGACGATTTCGCCGAAGGCAGAACAGGCGGCGGTGACTTCAACACTTTCGGCGACCATTGTCGTATAGCTGGCTTCTTGCTGCGGATCGCGCCAAGGTTCACCGAGCGCGGCCGGAGCGGCAGGCATGCGAACCGCGATTTGTTGCGAAAGCTGATTTCCCCGCTGTTGGAAACTAAAGATCGATTGAATCCCGCCCGAGCCGCGGCTGATCGTGACTTCGAAGAATTCGTTGCGGAGCACATTTTCTTGCGCGAGTGGTTTGGCCTTCGAGGTCACCGTCGCAGTGGGACTCGGCTCGATCCAGGCAAAGCCGAGCGGCGGCACTTCGACCACCGCGAATTTGCGGCTATCCGCCGTAGCGGCGGCAACCACGGGCATTTTGACCGTGGGCAGATTTTCGAGCGGCGGAAACTCGACGCCAATCCGGCGCGCGAAGCTCAGCGGGTTGACGACCAGCATTCGCGGTGCATCGGACGCTTCAGGATGCCGGGGCAGGGCGGTAGCGAACGTTTCCAGTGCCACCTGTAATTGCCGCAGGTTTTCCGCGTCGTCTTTCGGATTACAGCTTTCGCAAAAAGCCGTGTCTGTCGAACTCGTTTTGCCAACGATCAACTCGCCCAATGTCTTGATCGCGCAAGTCGCGGCACGCTCGGCTTGTCGTTTGTGGATCCGGACGAAGCTCGAGATGGGGTCGCTTTGTTTGCGGATGACGGCTTGCTTGAGATAGGACGTGCGATATTCGTCGGCCTCGAACTTCGACATCCGCCCGGGCATGTCGGTGTGGCTGAAATAGTCGTCCAGGGTCATGAACTTGCCCAGCACAGGGCTGAGCTGCGTAATGCGGCGCAGCAATGTGTACCAGGGGCTGACTTGGCCCGGCCAATGAGCGAAAGCCATGGTGGCCACGTGGTCGGAATCCATCGAATCGGCCATTTTTCGCGATAGCCCCAGAAAACTCTCGGGCTTGGTCGCATCGGAGGGCAGGCGAGCAAAGATATCGATCACGCTTCCGTCCAAGCCTTCCCAGCGCGTCTTGCACTGCCCGGCTAGTGGAAATCGGCCGTCGTCGAGCGTGAAGTGTAACGCCCCCTGGAATCCGTATTTCACCAGAATCTGGGGCAAACCGGGCCACAAGCCGTCTCGACGACGTGCATAAACCTTGGGCGGGCATCCCAACAGACGCTCGTATTGCCGCACGCCTTGGTCAATCGACGCTCGGGCAACTTCCATCGGCACCAGCGGCAACTCGCGTTCCTCCTTTTCGCCCCCCAAGACGCAGGCCAACCCTTCATCGATGGCCGACAACAGGCTCGACCACGTGCCGGGGTGCTCGCGCGAGATGGTTTCGAGCAGCGAACTGGTCAGCAGCAAATTCGTGGCAGGGCCGCCCGATAACTCTGTTTGCAGAGCATCGCCCAGCGTCGTTGGGGCCAACAGCAAGAGATCGATCAAATGCACGTCGACAGGGTAGAAATGCTTGCGGGCTTCGTAGAGCGTGTCGAAACATTGGCTCAGGTGTTGCCTTGCACCGTCCATATCTTGTGCGGTCGCCGCTTGGGCAGCGGCCAGAACTTCGTTCTGAAAGTGCGTCTCGTCAATGTTGACCGAATAGCGCATCTGGCGCGTTAGCAGCTCGATTTGCAGCCGACAAAACCCGAGGGCCAAGAAGTCGGCAGCCAATTGTTCGTCGATTTTAGTAGCCGCCTCGGCCGCGTCCGGATCCAAGCCGGCCAGGCTGTCGGCAACGGCTGACGCGAGGCTCGTGCTGCGAACGAAGTGCGCCCCTTCGGTTTTCGCCCGGGCGGCAAAGCCGGCCGGCAGCCGATCGGCACAAAATGGAGCCACGACGATCAGCCGGCCGGCGAGCGTTTCCGGCGGCACGTCGATGCGGTGCCAGCCCGGCAGCACGCCAGCGCTGGCCAGCAGGGAGGGATGCCACAAGGCACACCAGGACGAGAGCAGCTCATCGGCCTCACGCCCTTCGTAGTAGGTCGGAAAGTCCTCGAGGCTATGGCAAGGCAGCAGAACCGTTAAATCAGTCAATTTCATCGCGCGGCACGGTGTGGGAAAACAGTGTAGGAAGGCGGAAAGCGCGAGCGTGCGCCCGTGGGAATGAAGGACTTATCCACCATAGCCGTTGGCACTTGGCAAGTCGAGCCGCGCATCGTTGCCTGCTCTTGATGCGGCATTTCATAGTCCATCAAATGGCTTGAAACCACTCGTTTTCGTGCGGAGCGTCGATCGCCCACTTCGGACAGGGCCAAAGCAACTACGTTTTGGTGTTTCAGGACGACTTTTGTCGGTCAAAACGGAAGTGGTTTTCATTGACATCGCGTCGCGTACAGGTCTAAATTGAAGGGTAATGAGGCACTCGGCCATTTCAGAGACCGGCCCTGGCAAAATCTGGCGCATCTGGATCCGTTTCAAGGGTCCGGGGTCGGGCGAGCGACATTGCCGGGGCCGTGGCCGTTCGCTGTGGTGTAGATAGGGAACAGGAAAAGCACGATGGCGAAGAGCGACGCCGTTTGGGGGATCGATATTGGCCAATGTGCCATAAAGGCACTGCGCTGCCGGCCGGACGATCAGGCCGACATGATCGTGGCCGACGCATTCGATTTCATCGAATACCCCAAGATTCTTAGCCAGCCCGACGCCGATCCGGCCGAGCTGGTGCGTGAAGCCATCGAGTTGTTTCTTTCGCGCAACTCCGTGCGCGGCGACAAAGTGGCCATTTCCGTTTCGGGTCAAAGTGGCCTCGCGCGGTTCATCAAATTGCCGCCGGTCGAATCCAAGAAGATTCCCGACATCGTCAAGTACGAAGCCAAGCAGCAGATTCCTTTCGCACTGGAAGACGTGGTCTGGGATTACCAGCAGATGGCCGGCGGAAGCGAAGAAGATGGCTTCGCGCTCGAGACCGAAGTGGGGCTGTTTGCGATGAAGCGCGACCAAGTGTTTCGCGCCCTCAAGCCTTTCGAGGACGCCGGCATCGAGGTCGACGTCATTCAACTCACGCCGCTGACGATTTACAACTACACTGTCTTCGACCAGATGCAGGACCTGCCGCCTGCCGATCAATACGATCCCGACAACCCGCCGGAATCGGTGGTGGTTCTTTCGCTGGGCACCGACACCACCGACCTCGTGATCACCAACGGCTATCGGGTTTGGCAGCGAAGCGTGCCGCTGGGCGGCAGCCACTTTACCAAGGCGCTTACCAAGGAACTGCGGCTGACATTTGCCAAGGCCGAGCATCTGAAGAAAAACGCTACGCAAGCCGACGATCCGAAAGCGGTTTTTCAGGCGATGCGGCCGATCTTCAACGACCTGCTCACCGAAATCCAGCGATCGATCGGCTATTTCACCAGCATCGACCGCAGTGCCAAAATCGGTCGCGTGATCGCGCTGGGCAACGCCATGAAACTGCCGGGCTTGCAAAAGTATCTTTCGCAGAATCTCGGCTATCCGGTGGCCGACGTGCAAAAATACCGCGGCATGGCGGGCGAAGCCGTGGTCGGCGCGCCGGCGTTCAAGGAAAACCTGCTCAGCTTCGCGGTCTGTTATGGGCTGGTGCTGCAAGGCATGGGGCTCTCGAAGCTCTCGACCAACTTGCTGCCACGCGAGATCGTCACCGATCGGCTGATTCGCGACAAGAAGCCGTGGGCTGTGTCGATCGTGGCGGCACTCTTGTTCGGCTGCACGATCAGTTTTTTTGGCCATTGGCGGGCCTGGAACTCCGTCCATCCGGAGAAGTTCAAAATTGCCATGGGGAAGGCCGACGAGGCCAAGAAAGAGGCCGATTCGGAGGCGGCGGGTTACAAAACGGCCGAGGAGGATTTCAAAAAAATCGACGAGATCGGCAAGAGCCTGGTCGGCAACGTCGACGGACGATTGCTTTGGTTGGAGCTGCTCTCCGCATTCGACCAGTGCCTGCCCTCGGACCCGGAGGGAAAACCGCGACCCGAAAACATCGACGAACGTAACGAGCTGCACCTGACGGAGTTGAATTGCGAGTGGTACGCCGACCTGGCGACATGGTATAGCTCGGGTATTTCCGAAAAGATCAAGGAATTGGGCGCCGGAACTTCCGAAGCTGCCGCGCCCGCGGATCCGAACGCCACACCGGCTGCTCCTGCCGCCGAAGCAACTGCCGGCGCGCCGCCTGCGGCCGAGGCCGCCGCCGCGCCTGCTGCTGCCGCGCCACCCGCCGACGACTCAGGTCCGAAGGGAGCTGGTTGGGTGATTCAGGTCCGAGGCTACCACTTCCATAACAAGATCTCTAGAACTGCGGGATCTAATTTCGTTCGCGACACGCTCATCAAAAACCTGAAGAGCAAAAAGGTCGTGCTGGACGTCAAGGGCAAGCCGACGGAAATACCTATCAGCGAGTTGGGCGTTGGATATCCGGCGCTCCAATCCTACACGGCTATGGCAAAGGAAATTCAGATTTCCGATCCGGCGGCTGACCCGGCGGAGCGGAAGGAAATCATGCTGAAGAAATTCGATTTTGTCTTGCAATTTGCCTGGCAACCGACCCCGTTGAGCGAGCGGTTGCAAAAGCAGGAACAAAAAGCCAAAGACCAGGCCGGCGCGCTAGCGTCCGAGGGAGCTGCGCCACCGGCGGGAAACTGATATGGACCAGGTCAAAGTCATCTTGAAACAGCTCCAGAAGTATCACTTCTGGCTGCTCTCAGTGCTTTGCATGATCGTGGGGCTTGTGGGTTGGTTCCTCGGAGCGCGAACCTTGTCGGCCGACTATGGGGCCAACAAGGCCAGCATCGATTCGAAATTCACTTCCATGAAATCCCTGCAAACCGGCGACAAGCCGCCCAACAGCAAATGGAAGGACGGCATCAGCAAACTGACAGAGGTCGAGCGAAAGAAGGTTCGCAAAGCCTGGGACCTGGTTTACGACGAACAAAAGGCGCTACTTCGTTGGCCCGACCAACTCGGAGAGGATTTTCTGAAATTTGTCGACGGCAATCCGCCCGACGCCGTGATTCCGCTAGAGCTGCGAGAGCTTTACGTCAACGAGATCCCAGCAGAGTTCCCCAAGCTGCTCGAGATTGTCGATGCCGCGCGGCAAGTATCGGCGACCGCTACCGGACCCGGCGGCGCAGCGCGGCCACCCGTCAAGCAAGCCGATACCAATCACGAGTACACGGTGAGTTGGGCTGGCGATAGCCAAGAATCATTGCAGAAGCTGCTGCAATGGCCCAGCATTCCCGCCTCCGAAGAAGTGCGACGGGCTCAAGAGGATTTGTGGATTTATAAGTCGCTGTTGACGATCATCGCCAATCGGAACAAGGGGCACCATGTACCCCCAATAAGACAGATCACCACCCTCGAGATCGGCCGACCGGCGGCTAAGGCATTCGAGGCGGGAATGGCTTCGAACCATATCGACCATTTGCAGGCTGTCGAGGCGGCTTCGGCGGGATCGAGTGGCGGAGGTGGAGGAGGGGCGGCAAAAGCCGAAGACGGTCCCCAATCACCCGATGAGGCACGCTATGTCGACGCTGAAGGCAAAGCCTTGACGGCCGCTCCGGAAGGGCAGTTCAAACGGATGCCCGTGCACATGAGGGTGCTCATGGATCAACGCGAAATCACCAAGCTGTTGGTGGAATGCGCCAATTCGCCTCTGCCGGTCGAAGTGCGTCAACTAAGAGTTAATCCATCAGGTGGCAAAAATAATCCCGGCGGTGGCGCGGACAGGCCGGCAAGCAGGAGCGGCACGGAAGCCGAGACATTTGACGTTCCTGTCGAGCTTCACGGCATTATCTACATTTTCAAAAAGCCCGACGCGGCAACGCTCGGCGGAGAACCGGCAGCCGGCGAGCCGGCGGCCCAAGTGCCTGCGGCGGCTAACGCCGGGGGCGAACGAAGGCGGCGGTCGAGGAATTAGCTTCCGATGACCAGGAATTCAGGCGGAGCGCGGACATGAAAGTCAAAGTCAAATTCGATCTCGCCAGCATCAAAGCCTGGCTGCTGGAGCACGGCGAAAAGTTGGCTCTTGGCCTGGTGGCCATCGTGTTTCTGATGTTCACCTGGACGGCCATCACCCGCGAGGTGCTCGACGATACGAAGCAGCCCGACAGGCTTCAGCAGGTGGCCAGCGAAGTCCGCAATCATGTGCAGAATTCGACTTGGGATGAAAAAGCAGCCGGTGTGGAAATCGTCGACTACGAAACGCGGGTCAAACGTGAGACTGTTCTGGACAAGCCTTACGAGCTCAAGGTTGCGATCAACCCGCTACTAGCCGATCCGAAATCGAAGCGAGACAACCCCAAAGTCTTTCCGCTCGAACAACCGCAAGTCTCGGCCGGTTTTGGCACCTTTGCACTTCGGCCCGAGGTGGCGGGCGAGCCGCGCGCCGGGGGTGCTGGAGGTCCGGGAAGAGGTGGACGCCAAGGTCATGGGTTTGCGCCTGCAGGCACGGCCAAACTGAAGGGACAGGCCTGGGTCGTGGTGACGGCCCTCGTGCCCACGCTCAAGCAAGAGTCGGAGTACGCGCGTTCTTTTGACGGCGCCATGGGAGGCGACACCGGACGCGACACGGTTCAATACATCGATTACGATATTCAGCGCGCCGAGGTCAGCGATGCTAATCCGGCGAAGTTGGATTGGAAGCCCATGCCGTCCGCCGAAGCATTCACGGCGCAGTGGGAAGGTGTGGCCGAAGAAATCGTGCCCAAAGAATTTCTCGACCCCACACTGACAACCAAGCTAGGTCCGCTGGTCGGAATCGATTGGGATGAGTCGGTCAGCCACCCCAAGATTCCTTTGGACTCGCCGGGCGACGTCGCTCCACAGCCGGTGCAACCCCCAGGAGACGCTCCTGCTGCGGCACCGGCCGACGGGGCGGCCTTCCGCCGAGTGCAGCCGCCCGTTGCGCCCAAGCCGGTCGCTGCGGCTCCCGCGGCAATGGCAAAGGCCCCGATCGAGTATCGATTGTTTCGCGTGTTCGACTTCTCGGTCGAACCCAAGAAAAAATATCGCTACCAAGTCAAAGCGGTGCTGCGAAATCCCAACCTTGACGTGCGTCCCCAGAATCTCAAGGATCCAGAGACGCGGACCGTGAAAATGCTCGAGACCGATTGGAGCGAACCGACCGCGATCGCGGTTGTTCCCGACGGGTATCGCGTTTTCGGCGGCGCTGTCACGCGTCGTGGTCCCGAGCCGGAAGCGAAAGTACTGATTTCATCGACGGATGAAAAGGAAGGCATCGAAGCCGCGGCGGAAGTTCCAGTGCAGCGCGGATCGGTGGCCGTCAGCACCCTGAAACCGGTGCTGGCACGCGATCCGCGGACCGAAAAGATCATCGAGGTGGATAACGTGAACTTCCGCACGGGCCGCGTGGTGGTCGACATCCGTGGAGGCAAACAACTTTCCAGGATTCGCGACTCCGGTTTCAACAGCCCCGGCGAAGTGCTGCTGGTCGATCCTTCCGGCAATCTAACCGTGCGCAGCGAGTTGGAAGATCAGCTTGTCTATGACGCGCGCATGCCACCCACGGCCGAAGCGGAAAAGCCAAAGGAAAAACCACCGGCTCAGCTCATCCCCGGCGGCGGGACCAAGGGCAAGAAAAAAGGCCGTTGACCTACTACGGCTAAGGCGTACCCTGGTCTCTTGCGGCTCGGCTTGCGAATTGACGCGCAATCGCCGCATCGCGTCTCTCGTCTCACATCGCATTTCTGCTGCCGGCGGGTTTCTCCGATTGCGCGACTGCTAGCAGCGCGCAACTCACTCTGCGCCACGAAAAACGACGCAAGCATTCCTCCTGGGAGATGCGGCGGACAGGGGAATCTCAACAAGCTGCCCTTGACCGGTTGGTGGCCTGCCGATATTTATCCCGCTCTCATCTTTAACAATTCTCAGAAAAGTCACCAAAAAAGTCACTCGACGGCAGCCCCCTTGTAGATCTGAAGCGGGGCAACGGCTTGGCGAATGTCGCGCAAAAAATCGCGAGACATGGCACTCGGTCGGCCCCGGAGAGAGGCACCTTGACGTAAGTAAACGTCGAGTTGCCGCGAATCTCAAAAGGAGAATCGTTTTGAACACGTCGAAATTGCGTTGGGTCCTGATCGTTCTGGCCGCGGGCTTCGCGTTGCCGACATCGGTTAGCGTGGCCGGCCCGCATTCGGTGCAATTGCTGCTGGCGACCAACGCCATGGGACAGGCGAACAAATCGCAGTCCGCCAGCGACCGCCAGGAGGTCGACGGCCTCCTGAAGAGCGCCCGAAAACTGATCAAGGAAGGCAATTTCGAAGAGGCCGATGCGCAAATCAAGCGCGCGGAAAAATTGAAAGTCGAATATAGCCTGTTCCACTTGGGCGACACTCCCAAGAAACTGCGTTCGGACTGGAATGCGGCGAAGCGTACGAGCAAACGGGCAGCCTTGGCACGCCCCAGTCAGAAATTCGCGCCAGAATTGCCGGCCGATAAGTATGCCAGCAAGAAAGCCGAATCTCCAGCCGACGCGAAACCCACCGGTGGGCCGGTCGAGGTGCTCGACCCGCGGGAAGAATCGCCATTTGCTTTGCCAGATAGCCAGGGAAGTCTGACCCAGCCGCCTCTCTCGCAACGCGCGGAGAACTCGGATGAAGTGGAGATGAATCTCGGGTCGCAGTTGACGCCGCAGCGCGAAGTTTCCAACGAGCCGGATGCGAACCCCGAATTGCGTCGTCAAGCCGACTCGCAACTCTTGGCCGCCAGAAGAGCGTTGGCCGTGGGAGACGTGCGTCGGGCGACGGCCGCCGTCGAAGCCGCGAAAAAACTAAACGCGACCTACGGGCATCACGACGACACGCCCGAAAGGGTCGAGACGGCCGTGCACAATTACCGGCAGGTCTCCGAATCGGCAAGTGGCCCGCAGGCGACCGAGGCGGCACGGCACCAATTGGCCGATCTGTTGATGGACCAGGCCCAGCAACTGATGCGCTGGCGTGACTACGAAGAAGCCGAACGTCTGATACGGCACGTTCAAGGAATGCGAATCAATTACGGGCCGTTCGAAGCCAAACCAGAAGCCTTGCTAGTCAAAATTGCGGCCTCTCGCGGACAATCGCAGGGCGCCAGTCAAGAGGCCGCTCAACCGGTCCCCGGCACCGAAGCGATCGTGGGCCAATCCCCGCCAAAACGCTCGGCCACTCGGACTCCGGCCGTGGCGACACCGCCCAAAGGCAAGGCTTATCCAACCACGCAAGCGCTCTACGACAGCAACCACGACAGTACGCGCAACTTGATTTCCAGTGCGCAGGAAGGCGGCCAGGCCGCTGAAGAGGGAGAGGAAGAAGTTCTGTCGTCCGAGCCCGTCGAGCGGCTTCCAACGCCCGACCAGAGCGCCAGGCCGATCCCAGCAAACAACTCAAGCGCGTTACAGCTCTATCGGCAAGGCGAGAAATCGCTGCGCGATCGCGACCTGCCCAAAGCGCTTGAATATTTCCGCCATGCCTATGAATTGCGAGACGAACTGGACGCCGCAACGGCGCAGCGCTTGCAAGACCACCTGCAATTGCTCTCAGCGCCTGCTGGCGGTTCTCGTGGCAGTGCCAAGAGCGAGTCGTTGATCGATAAGACCACTTCCAAGCAACAACTGCTGCTCAAGCAGCTTTCGGCCGATGTGGCGCAGAAGCAAGTGGCCGCCCAAAAGATCCGCGAGAAGGACTCCAAGCGGGCCATGGACCTGTTGAAGGAAGCCCGTGCGGCGGTCGAAGCCGCTGGCGTCGAGCCGGAAGCTCGGGCACAACTGTTGCGGCGCGTCGACAAGAGCGTCGGTGAATTGGACAAATACGTGACCGACCATCGGGCCCAGATCGAGCTCGATAATTCCAACAAGGAAGTCCTCAAGGACGTCGATCGGCGGCGGCAAGCCAAAATCGAGGTCGACGACAAGTTGGCCAAACTGGTCGATCAATTCAATCAGCTCATGGATGAGCAACGTTATGGCGAGGCCGAAGTGTTGGCCAAGCGGGCTCGTGAATTGGATCCCGATAATACGCTCGTCAAGCAACTATTGTGGCAAAGCCGGTTCGTCACGCGAACCCAACGAAACAATAACCTGATCGACGACAAAGAAGACGCAGCCTGGCAAGCGCTTCATAGCGTCGAACGGGCCGCTATTCCGGTTGACGATAGCGAGCCTTATCACATGCCGGACGCAAAAAAATGGGAAGATCTGACCAAGAGCCGTTCCAAGCGGATCGCCGAGGGAAAGAATCGCCGCTCGGAGCGCGATTTGGAAATCGAGCGCAAGCTGAAGACGCCCGTTTCGCTGAAATTTCGCAATCGCCCGCTGCTCGAAGTGCTCGAACAATTGGCCAAGCTGACGGATATCAATATCCATCCGGACCCGAAGGGGTTGGAGGAAGAGGGTGTTTCGAGCGACACGCCGATCAACATCGATTTGTCGCAAGATGTTTCGCTAAAGAGCGCACTGCACTTGATTCTCGAGCCGTTGCACCTGAGCTACGTGATCAAGAACGAAGTCTTGATGATCACCAGCGAGCAGTTACGCGATGGAGAAGTGTATACGGTCACGTATAGCGTGGCGGACCTGGTGATTCCGATTCCGAATTTCACTCCGAATGGCCGACAAGGATTGGCCGGAGCGCTGCAAGACGCGTATGCAATCAGCGGTAGCGGAGGCATGGGCCCCGGAACCACGTATTTGGCCAGCCAGGACGGCAACCAGGCCACCGGCGTCGTCAATCCGCAGGTGCTGGCTCAGATGCAACAGTTGATGCCCGGGGCGATGGGTTCGCGCGGCGCCAGTGGTGGCGGAAGCATGCCCATGGGTCCCGGCGGCGCCGGCGGCGGCGCCCAGGCCGATTTCGATTCACTGATCGAGTTGATCACCACCACGGTCAAGCCTTCGACTTGGGACGAAGTCGGCGGACCGGGCTCCGTGTCCGAATTCCGCAACAACCTGAGCCTTGTGATCAGCCAAACACAAGACGTGCATGAGGAAATCGTGGACCTGCTCGAGCAGTTGCGGCGCAACCAGGATCTACAAGTCACGATCGAAGTGCGATTCATCACGCTCAACGATAATTTCTTCGAACGCATCGGCGTTGATTTCCAATTCAATGTGGTGAACCAGAACGCGATCAACCCACGGGCAAACGGTACTGGACCGGGAATAGGGCCGGGGAACTTCAAGGAAGTCGTCGGTCTTGACACGGTGCTAGGCAACGCCCCATCGGG
>JAYVCO010000191.1:0-7072 GCA_043749935.1 Planctomycetia bacterium | reverse complement strand
GAAAAACTTCGCTTCGTAGGACACGCCAAAAGACCCATCCGTATTTGCCTACCTCAATCTGGCCTCGTGGCTCATCTGGCCCGACGATCCAATACGTCTTGCTGGTTGAATCGTGCTTTCCGCCCGAATATTCATCGACTTCAACGATTGTGAACGGTTCGGGGATCGGCAAAACCCGCGCGATAAATTGTCGTGCCGCTTTCTCCGGGCTCGCACCGTCGATATTCTGTGCATGTGCAAACGCCCAGTCACCGAAGAAGACGGCAATCAACGCTAGTGGAACCAACAGGTGTATGCGCGCGAAGACCGGCGTGGCCGTTCCGTTTCGCAGACGCCAAAGGGTTGCTGCTGACGAGAACGTGGCAACAACGGTCGCGATGACCCACGCCGCATGGTAAAGTCCCGATGGGTCGAGAGCCGGCGCAAAAATCCATATCAAAATGTAAAGTCCCGTGGCAATCCAAAGTAATAGGGCCAGGAACTCACAAGCTGCCGTGGACAATGAAAGCAACAGCGGTGTTGCCGAGGCGTGACCAGCTCGCCATGCCGATTGCCATACGGTATGGATAAATAAGGCAACGCAAGCCGCCACGGCGATGAAACCAATGCACACAGATGCTTGACTTACGGCCAAGACGATCATTTTTGGTGGCCAGTTGCTAACGTTTGCCAGCCGATTCGCCAAAGACGGTCACTCGAATCTCTTGGAGATCTCTCGCGTCCGAATCCGGCGGGAATTGGGCGGTGTTTCTCGACTCATTTCGTTGCAAAGGGGCCTATCTTTGTACCGCCAAATTATACTTCCTAAGCTAGTTGCGACGCATCGGCTACCGAACAAATTTGCTTGCCGCCGAGCGCGATTAGCATTCAAAATAGACGAATGGCCAACGTCGTCCAAGTCAAGCAAGTCCAAGCACAGCCGATTGCCGTGGTTCGCCGCCAGGCGAAAGCCGCGGAGCTCTCGCGCGTGGTTCCAGACTGCTGCGGCGAAGTATGGAATTTCATTCGCTCGTCCGGAATCACCGGCGCCGGTCGACATATCGCCTTGTACTTGGATTGCGTGATGAACATCGAAGTCGGCGTGGAAGTCGCTGGGCCGTTTGTCAGCGACGGCAATGTGATCTATTCAGAGACGCCGGCCGGCACCGTTGCCGAAGCGACGCATTTTGGACCGTACAATCGTCTGGGAGATGCGCACGACGCGATTCACCAATGGTGCAGTGCGAACCATCGCGAACTAGCCGGCCCCTCTTGGGAGATTTACGGCCATGGGACCGACGACCCGGCGCAAATTCGCACGGACGTGCGTTATCTATTGAAGACGCTCTAGCGTCCGTTCCGTACTCCTCTGGCAGTTCCGGTCGGAAAGGCCGATTCTTTGAAGTAGCTTGTTGCAGGGGGTACAGACCAGTACCATGGCGGGTGGCCGCAATGTTGATGCTGCCGGCTTGCCCGATCAAATGCCGTGGCCTCGAAAGCTTGCCCATGCGATTCAGCCTCTTAAGACGCATGCTCGGGCAACCGCGAAAGAGCCCATCGCCGTTGGCACGCACTCGCCTTTTTCGGGTCGAGTCGTTGGAAGATCGACGATTGTTGAGTGTTACTCCGGTGGTGGATCTCAACGGCGCGGCGCCCGGGCTCGATTTCGCTGTCGAGCGGGCGAACAACAACGGTCTGGTTGCGGTTGTCAGCCACGGTCTAATCGTCCGAGACGACATGGCGGACCTGTTGATATCGGCGACCGTCACCATTCCGAATGCGTTGCCCGGCGACAACGTGGGGGTGCTCACGCACGCCACGAATATTACCGCGAACTACGCCGATGGTGTGCTTCACTTGAATGGCGCTGACACGACAGCTCACTATCAGCAGGTTTTGCGCACCGCACGGTTCAATTCCACGGAATCTCGCGATTCTGGAGCGCAGGTCGACATCCAGTTTGTCGTCAACGACGGGACCGCGGACAGTGCGATTGCGCACAGCGTCGTCACGGTTATCGACGCAGGTACGGGTACGGTTGCGGGGCGCCATATCTTCTACAACAATTCAAGTTTCGATGGCAAGGATTTAGCTCCCAACGCCGCCGACGATCTGGCAATTGCCGCGGACAAACAAGTCCTGCCGTTCGATCAACCAGCCTCACAGGCCAACTACACGAATTACAGCCGGGGACTCAACGGCATCATGATCGACATCGCCAGCCCGCACGGCACGATTTCGGTCGAGGATTTCATCTTTCAAGTTGGCAACAACAACTTTCCCGATACGTGGGCCGAGACTCCGGCGCCTTCGAGCGTGACTACTCGTCCCGGCGCTGGCCAAGGCGGGTCGGACCGGGTCGAGATCATCTGGCCGGACGGCGCGATCGCCAACGAGTGGCTGGAAGTAGTCGTGGCGGCAAATCATCACACGGGATTGGCCAAGCCCGACACGTTCTATTTTGGCAACGCGATTGGCGAGTCTGGCAATTCGACGTCGGAAGCCCACGTTACCGGCCTCGACGCACTCGCGGTCATCAATCGCCTGCTGGGCGCAAATCCCGCCGCGACACTCGACGATCCCATCGACTTAAATCGCGACCAGAGCATCACGACCCTTGACGCCTTGGTGGTCATTAACCAGCTCATTTCAACTCCGACGGATTTGCAGCTAATCAATGTCGAAGCCATCGCGTCGAATCGGATCAATTCGACTACGTCGGCGGGATTGATTACGTACCGTTCAATCTATTTGAATACCATTGGATTTGTGATACAAGATGTGCCACTATCACTGGTAATTGCCCCGGTGACGCCGCCGATCGTGTCAGTCTCGACCGTGTCGTCTAGCCCGTCGCCGCCGCTCGATCCCCTCGCGGTCGTCGCCGCATTTGCCACGCCGGCTGAATCGAACTCCGTGTCAGCCAAGCAAAGCGACAAACCAGAATACGACGGCGAGCAGAACATATCCGATGCGTTGAACTCCCTCGTCTAATAGCCTTTGTTCCCTACCTACATTGCCGAGCGTGGAATAAACGGCAAAGGCGAAACAGCGCGAGTCATTGGTGCCGACGAGGACTTCTTGTCCACTCGTTCGGACACCAATGATCGCGCCTGACGGTTGGCTCCTTACTCACGCGTCGAGCGTCGCAAAACTGTCGTCCGCAAACGCGGAATCGGTGACGGAACCGAGTGAGGTCGTAGCTAATGGAGTCGGCTGAGCAGTCGGCCGAGTGACGCGCAGGCCGAAGTCCAACCCGAAAACGGTGACGTTGCCTCGCGAGATCAAGAACGTCTGCGTTGACGGCGTGGTTGAGGTCATTCCCGTTGGCAGAGTTATCCTAATTGCATAATCGCCAGTTTCTGGAAAGTTATTGAAGAAGTACCGGCCGTCGCGCCCAGTGACGGTCGAGTCGATGACCTCTCCGTCGCCATTGAGCAACTCGATTGTGACACCGGCCAGGCCGATCTCTCGACGGTTGCGAATTCCATCGCCGTTGCTGTCCACGAAGACCTGTCCGGTTGCCTCTGCTCGGAAAAAGAAAACATCTCGTTGCAAGTTCCGGACATCGGAGTTGCGCTCAATGATGTCGGCTAGCGTCGTGTTTTCGACTTGCGAAAGTAGACGGTCCGAAAACGTGCGCTCGTACCAGAAGCGGTCGCCGTCGCGCAATCGCGTGAACTGGTCGGCGATGATACGCTGCGCGAGCGGTCCTAGCGAGCTGCCGTGCACGTGGTCCTCGGCCAGCGAACCGACCCACAAGTCGATGTTATTCACGTTGCCGTACAACGTTTTCAGCTTCTGCTGGAGATCGCGGTCGGAAGTGATTTGCGAAAAGCTCGTCACTCGCGGCAATCCATAGGCGGCTCGAACCGTGTTGTAATCGGCCAGCCCGTGATCGCGGCCGCGCTGAATGTTGAGCGAAGCCAGGTCGAGTCCTCCTTGCCCGGGCTGACCAAAGAGGAAGTTGCGCAAGCTGTCGACGATTTGATTATCGAACTCTTCGGCATGGGTCGACGCAGCATACTTCAAGATTCCGTCGAGGCCAGTCTGTTTGAACATCGTCGGGTTGAAAAAAGCGTCTGACAACGCCACTTCGCCATCGACCGTTACGGCGTTTCCATAATCGTCGGCATAGCCAAACGTGATGAGCCGGCCGTTGTTGTCGACAAAATCGACATCTTCGTTGATCGACGTGTGCAAGCGGAAAGCGGCGGTCGAAAACTCGTTGGCAATGCCCGGATTCACGTTCGGCTTGTAGCCGCGATAGGCCGGCAAGGCGCCGTCGCCCAAAAGCGCCGGCAACCACTCCTTGTAGGTGACTACTTGGATTTCAGCAATGACGAGTGCGCGGGCCTGCTGATAGATTTCCTCATCGCTCAAGCCCGGCTGAGAGGCCGCGAGCTGGTCGGCCAAGCGGTTGTGCTCTCGCACAAACAAGGTTTGCAAGGATGTCAGTTCGATGTTCTCGTTCGCCCGCACGTCGCCGGCCAGGAAGAGTTGGTTGTCGGGCGCACGATGGGCATCGTTGGCGTTCGGCAGGCCGTTTGTATTCAGCGGCGGCAGGTCGCCCACCGACGTGCTCTGTGCGAGCAATTTGCCGTCGTTAAAGGAGCGCAAGGCCGCGGCGCGGACGCTGTCGGAACCATAAACCATCGAGCCGTCAATCCAGGCGGTAACTTGATTGATTTGTTGCCGAGGATTCCTTGTGCTGGTGCCGGTGGCCGTATCGAAAACCGATCGAGTCAGAGGAATGACTTGCGTGCCCGTGGCGTTTGGATCGAAGGAGGGGTCGCCGGCTGGAACTGGCACATTGAATGCTTCGGCCGGACTGCCGGCAGCGGTCAAGTCGAGATCGTGGTCGAGGAACTGTCCCCAAACGTAGGCATAGGCCGTGAGATTGCGATCGTTGGGTGTGTCGTCCGGCGAGTGGGCAGCCAGTGCATTGCTGATTTCGCGCGCGCTCGGTCGGTTTGCGCCGGCGGGAGCAGAAACGCCGTCGGCATACGCGGCACGACTGACGCGCAGCAACTGCTCGCTCGTGCTACCCCAATCGGGATGCGTCAAATTGTTGCCGGTCCCATCAATCGAGTG
Source organism: Planctomycetia bacterium (assembly GCA_043749935.1). Classification (GTDB taxonomy): domain Bacteria; phylum Planctomycetota; class Planctomycetia; order Pirellulales; family PALSA-1355; genus PALSA-1355. The sequence continues at coordinate 1,999 of JAYVCO010000191.1, read as the reverse complement.
AAACACGTTGACGGCCAACAGGTGCCGTTCCTCCAAGGGCTCCATCGCCAGTTGAAGTTTCGACAAGGATCGCCAGCGGCACTTTGCCGATCTGCGGTTTCCTGACAACGTGGGGGTTCGCTGGTTGAGTTGCAAACTTGAAAACATGGTTGTGTCCTCTTTGAATAAAGGTGTTAGGCCGCGGAACCGCGGACACCGGGATGTGTTTCTGAGTCGTTTGACATCTTGATTGCTGGCGGCTTGCCAAGATCGTTCAACTCAAGCGATGCGGCAGCATTTACGAGCAAACGCATGCACTCGCGCACGATGGTTTTCGGTGTTCGCCGTCAGCAGAAGGTCCTGGCCGGTCGATAATCACGCCGGAGGCAACAATGCGTGATTACAGGAGAGCCTCGAGCGGAAGCTTGGAATATCGTTGCCGGAAACGGAGCTTTGGTTGCTCCGCGGCGGCTGCCGATGTGGACGAACTGGCGGTTCGATAGAACTGAAGAAAGTGTCATGCGACCTCCCTGAGCAATATCCCGCGGTCCTGGCACCCTTCGGCAAACCGCAATCAACATGGGTCACCATCACGCGGCAGGCGTTCGCCCAGCGCTCGAGCGCAATAAATGTGCACAAGACCGCACAGACTCCGGAGAGCCGAGAGCGGGAAACGGTAGATGTTGTTCCGGTTTAGAAGGGAGAAAGGATCGGCGAGCATCTGTTTCGTCGTGCCGGCCCAAGGGACCAGACGAAACCGTTGGACTTATTGCCCCATGCCAACGTGTTCGAGACTTCGTCTCAGACGCCAGCAGTGGCGGACCGCGAATCTGTAACCAGAAAGGGTTTTCGCGGACTTCAAAGCTGGCGCACCGTAAACGATTTCCCGGCGCTCGCCACCCTGTGTATCTGCTTCAAAAACGAAAGTCAATACAACCCCCCATAAAGATGAGGTGTATTATGCGAGCACGCTAAGAGAGGGGGCATCGCCTTGGATCGCGCAATCGTGCCAAGTCTTGATCGGTATGACAACAAATACCAAGTACATTGTCTGACCGAGAAACACGAATTGGTTTTCGATTCCGATGCTTATGCAAACATCGCCAGAGTCGAGCCGTGTCCGCGGCCGGCACTGAATTCGTATTGCTAGCGAAAGGGCGCTGCTCTGGCTTGAGTCGCAACAAACTTAGAACTGCGAGATCCGATTCTGGCCGAGCAAGTAGGTTTGTTCTTTGACCCGGGCCAACTCGTCGTTGAGAAGTTCGATCTGCCATTGCAGCTTGGCGTCGGGCGACGCGCTGACCACCGATCGTCCGTACTCTAGTCGCAGGCGAGCCACTTCGATGCCGGCACGCAGACGTTCGAGATCGACGGGGCTCACCGTGTTAGGCACTTGCTGATTGGTTTCGGCGGCTTTTTTCAACTTGGTTTCCGCCGTGCGTACCGATAGCTCGGCACGCTGCAAGCATGCTTGAAGCGGATCGACTTCCGACGAGCTCATCGCGGCTTGCAGTCGAAGTTTGCTCAACTCCACTTCGTCGGAAAACTGCGAGACCATGCCGCTGACCAGCGTGCCTGGCAAGCGCTTGTTCATTGCCTGTGCCTTTTGCAGCGTGAGCTCGGCCACTCGCAGTTGGGCGCGAGCGTAGCGCACCGCGATCGATTCCGCCTCTTTTGTTTCCGTGCCTTTCGCGGGCGGGGCGGCGGAGCCGGACTTGTAGAAGATGACACCGCAGACCATAAGTAAAACCGCCACTGCCACGAGTCGTCGAAGTTTCATTGCGTCACCTGAGAGGTAAAGTCATGCACCCTCGGCCGCCGGACCCGCTCCTGGCAGTCTAGTTTGGGCGCGCAAACTAGATTATAGCCCTTCGTCATCTTCGTCGTTCAACCCTCCCCGACTTGAATGGCGGCCAGAGTGAGGTAGAAGGTAGAGCGTCAAGAAGTCCAATAGGTCTAAGTCGGGGGACCATATTCTTGATGGGGCTAGCGAAAGGGGATGCCGGGCGGGGTGATTTGC
>JAYVCO010000190.1:0-6002 GCA_043749935.1 Planctomycetia bacterium | reverse complement strand
CCGGAATGCAACCGTGATTGAGGAAATCACCTGCTAACGGGCAGAACCCGCCTTGCGCCGACCGGCGTTCTGTGCTAGCATTGAATTAGCATCTAATTCAGTGCGAAGGAAAACCCATGCTTAACCTCGAACACGGCATCGACTCATTGACCAATTTCAAGCGGCAGACGGCGGAATATCTGCAGCAGCTCCATAAGACGGGCGAGCCGGTGGTACTGACCGTCAATGGCAAGGCGCAGGTCGTCGTGCAAGATGCCGGCGCTTATCAGAAGCTCGTCGAAGCGGCGGCGAAGGCCGATCGCGAGGACACCGTCGCGGCGATCCGCGAGGGTCTGGCGGATGTCGCCGCAAGCCGCACGAAGCCTGCCAGGACGGCGCTCAAGGCCTTAGCCAAGAAGTACAACGTTACCGTCACGGACAAGTAGCGTGAAGTATCAAGTCCGCCTCGGTGCCAATCGATTATTCGCCGACAGAGCGAACGAATCTCAGCGCGACGCCAACACGTGTCGCAGGCCTTGCTCGAGCTGGGGGTATTGAAACGCATACCCGGCCGATTGCAACTTGGCGGGCTGGACGCGCTGACTGGCCAGCAGCAGCTCGTCGGCCATCTGCCCGAACGCAAGTCTCGCGGCGAAGGCCGGCATCGGAAAGATGGTTGGTCTGGCGATGACTCGGCCTAGCGTTTTGGTGAATTCGAGATTGGTCGCGGGGTTGGGCGCCACGATATTGACCGGCCCGCTTAGCGATGCGTGGTTGAGGCAATGCGCGATCGCACCGACCACGTCGTCCAACACGACCCAACTCATGAACTGCCGGCCGCTGCCGATCTTGCCGCCGAGCCCCAGACGAAACGGTAGCAGCATTTTCTTGAGTGCCCCGCCCTTCGCGCTCAAAACCACGCCAAACCGGGTGTTTACCACTCGCACGCCGGCGGCGGCGGCCGGTTGGGTGGCGGCCTCCCAGGCCTGGCAAACCTCGGCCAAAAAATCGTGGCCGGGCAGGCTCGATTCATCGAGCAGTTCGTCCCCGCGATTGCCATAAAAGCCGATGGCCGACGCGCTAATTAGCGTGCGGGTTTTCCCAGAAAGTTTGGCCAGCGACTCGGCGATCGTGCGCGTTCCTTGCACGCGGCTATTGAGAATGCGGTCCTTCTGCCCGGCGGTCCAGCGACCCGCGGCAATATTCTCGCCCGCCAAGTGCACGACCGCATCAAAGGGCTCCAAACCGGTCGGATCCAGCTCTCCTGTCGACGGATTCCAAAAGAGGTCCCCTCCGACGGCACGCGCCCGATCGCGCACGAGCCGTTCGACGCTGTGCCCAGCCGCCACTAACGCCGGAACCAACGCCGAGCCAATCAACCCCGAAGCGCCGGAAACCAGGATCTTCATATCCGTTGCTGCTTAATGAAAAGGGCCGAGCGCCGACTGTCTTCGCAGGAACGCGAGCCAGCAGTCGCATTATAGCGGTTCGCCCCCTCCCGAGATGTGGCCCACGAATCGGCGGTTGTCGATTCGGGCCAGGAATGCGATATTCTCCGTTTCCTCAACTTGAACAAAACGTGGCGCCTTAGAACGGCCTGCCCACAACTGGGTGTGATCGCTGCGAACCCTCGGGTCCGACGCGGGTTCTAATGCTCCAGTAGCCGGTCAATACAATCTGGGAGAATACTCCCGTACAGCCTGGGAGAATCCAAATGTCCAAGCGAGTTTTCAATTTTTCCGCGGGCCCGGCCGTCTTGCCGGTGAAGGTTTTGGAGCAAGCCCAGCAGTCTGTGCTCGAATTGCCCGGCGTGGGCATGTCGATTCTCGAGATCAGCCATCGCTCCAAGCCGTTCGAAGCCGTAATGACCGAAGCCAAGTCGTTGCTGACGGAGCTCTTGGGCATTCCGGCCGGCTACAGCATTCTGTTTCTGCAAGGCGGCTCGAGCTTGCAGTTCTCGATGGTGGCGATGAACTTGCTCCGCGGCACCGGCCAGACGGCCGACTATGTGCTGACCGGCACTTGGGGCACCAAGGCCTTTCAAGAAGCGCAGCGTGAAGGAACCGCTCGCGCGGTTTGGGATGGCAAGTCGCACAATTACGACCACTTGCCGGCCCAAGCGGAGCTGAAATTCACGCCCGATGCCGCTTACGCCCACATCACGTCGAACGAGACGATCCAAGGGGTCGAGTTCCCGTCCGAACCCGGCACCGGCGCGATCCCGCTGGTTTGCGATGCCTCGTCCAATTTCCTTTCGCGTCCCGTCGCCGTCGATCGCTACGGATTGATCTATGCCTGTGCCCAGAAGAACGCGGGCATTGCGGGCGTAACGGTCGTCATCATTCGCGACGACCTGCTCAAACGGACGCCCAAAGGCCTGCCCGCCATGCTCGACTATCAATTGCAGGCGGCCAACGATTCGCTCTACAACACGCCCCCCGTGTTTGGCATTTATGTGCTGATGCTCGTGGCCCGCTGGTTGAAACAGGACGTTGGCGGACTGAAAAAAATGGCTGATGTCAATCGCGAGAAGGCCAAGCTGTTGTACGACGTGCTCGACGCGAATCCCGATTTCTACCGGGGCCATGCCCGCCCCGATAGCCGGTCGATGATGAACGTCACCTGGCGGTTGCCGAGCGAGGAGTTGGAACAGGCGTTCGTGAAGCAGGCACAGACTCGCTCGTTGGTCGATCTGAAAGGCCACCGCTCGGTCGGCGGCATTCGAGCTTCGATCTACAACGCCATGCCGCGCGAAGGCGTCGTGACATTGCGCGATTTCATGCTCGAGTTCAAGAAACAGAACGGTGGCTGATAACGCAACGTTGGGCGAGCGTTTTTGGCGTCTCAAACTCGGCCGAGCAGCGGCACCATCGGCATTGTTCGTCGCAAAAACCCGCCTTGAGCGTTAGCCGGGGCCGGGTATGATGGGCGATCTGACCCGGCCGGGAAGCCACCTCGTATCCCACCTGCATATAATAATTCCGCTTAACACACGCGGCCTGCTTGAAGGAATCGCATGGAGAGTCAATTGGTAGTGCTCGGGGGCGGTCCGGGCGGATATGCGGCCGCATTTTTGGCCGCCGACATGGGCATGCAAGTCACGCTCGTCGAAGCGGAACCCCGCCTGGGCGGCACCTGCCTGCTTAAGGGGTGCATTCCGTCGAAGGCCCTGCTGCACGTGGCTCGCGTCGTCGCCGAAGCCCGCGAAGTCGACGAATGGGGCGTCAAATATGGCACCCCGTCGATCGATATCGCGACCATGCGGGCCCGCAAAGACAAGGTCATCCAAAACCTGTCCGGCGGGCTGAAGCAACTGGCCAAAAAACGCAAAGTCACGGTCGTTCAGGCGCGCGCGACGTTCGAAGACTCGCAAACGCTCAAGCTCGAAGGGGGCGACCCGGCGACCTACACTTCCGATCGCTTGAAGTTCGAACATTGCATTCTGGCCAGCGGCTCGATTCCCGCAATACCTTCGGCCTTCAAGCTGCCGACCGACCGAGTGATGGATTCGACCGGGGCGCTCGAACTGGCCGACGTGCCCGAGAGCCTGCTGGTCATCGGTGGCGGTTACATCGGCCTGGAAATGGGGACTGTCTACGCCGAGTTGGGCACCAAAGTCAGTGTGGTCGAACTTACGCCCACATTGCTGCCGTTGGCCGATCGCGATCTGGTCAAACCGCTGCACGATCGATTGAACAAGCTGTTTGCCGGCATCTACCTGGAAACGAAAGTCACGTCGCTGGCTGATGCGGGCAACGCAATCGAGGTCGGCTTCGAGGATGCGAACGGTCGGCGCAGCGAAAAGTTCAGCCGCGTGCTGGTTTCGGTGGGGCGCCGGCCCAATAGTGCCGGGTTAGGACTGGAAAACACGCAAGTCGAGCTGGACGAAAAGGGATTCGTCATCACTGATGATCGACAGCAGACGGCCGACCCGCACATCTCGGCAATCGGCGACGTCGCGGGCGAACCGATGCTCGCCCACAAGGCATCCCATCAGGGAAAAGTGGCCGTCGAAGCCTTGCTCGATGAACCGGCGGCCTTCCATCCCGCCGCCATTCCGGCCATCGTGTTTACCGACCCTGAGATTGCCTGGGCCGGCCTGACCGAAGAACAAGCCAAGGCCGAGAACATCCCGATCGAAGTCATCAAATACCCCTGGGCCGCCAGCGGCCGGGCCGTGGCGCTGGGCCGCACCGAGGGGTTTACCAAACTGCTGATCGATCCCGACAGCGAACGAATTCTGGGGATCGGCATTGTTGGCGTGAACGCCGGAGACATCCTGACCGAAGGCGTGTTGGCGATCGAAATGGGGGCGACGGCTCGCGATCTGGGCGAAACGATCCATCCGCACCCCACGCTGAGCGAGACTTTGGGATTTGCGGCCGAGGCGTTTTTAGGCTCGGCCACTGAGATCTACAGGCCTCGGCCGGCCCGCAAGGCCTGAGGAATGGCCACTAGTATTAGCAAAATAGGCTGCTGTGCATGAACTTACAGCCCTTTACCCAAAACCCGAACTGGGGATAATTGAGCACAGTCTTGACCCCTGCCAAACTTGGGCAGATGGAATGTTTTTTGATGCCCCAATACTCGGCCGCTTGAGAGTTTCGCTGTTCACCCGCCGACTCTCCTCGTCTGGCTCCCGCCGTCCCCAATGCCGGCCACGAAGCACTACCCCCCGTTTGGAGCTTGGCCATGTCGCAAACTGAGACGATTCCATCGCATGCCGATCCCGATCCTCTGGAAACTGCGGAATGGCTCGAGTCGCTGCTCAGCGTCTTGGAGAATCAGGGCCCGGAGCGAGTGAGCTTTTTGCTCGCCGAATTGAGCGAAGCGGCACACCGCGAAGGGGTCGAACTGCCATTCACGGCCACTACCCCCTATATCAACAGCATTCCGGCCGAAAAGCAGCCCCCGTACCCCGGCAATCGAGAAATCGAACGCCGCATCAAAAGCATTATCCGCTGGAACGCGATGGCGATGGTTACCCGGGCAAACAAGGCCCACGATGGCATCGGCGGGCACATCTCGACGTTTGCCTCGGCCGCCACGCTTTACGAGGTGGCTTTCAATCACTTTTTCAAAGGCAAGGGAGCCGACTATTCCGGCGATCAAATCTATTTTCAAGGGCACGCCGCGCCCGGCATGTATGCTCGCGCGTTTCTCGAAGGCCGGATCAACGAGCAACAACTAGTCAACTTTCGCCAAGAAATGGCGCCCGGCGGAGGTCTGTCGTCGTATCCGCATCCTTGGCTGATGCCCAATTTCTGGGAATTCCCGACCGTCTCGATGGGTCTGGCGCCGATCATGGCCATCTATCAGGCGCGGTTCAGCAAATACCTGCAAGACCGCGGGATCCGCAAGACGAACGGCCAGCACGTGTGGGCCTTCCTGGGCGACGGTGAAACCGACGAGCCTGAAACGCTGGGCGCGATTACGCTGGCCGGCCGCGAAGAACTCGACAACCTGATCTTCGTGATCAATTGCAACTTGCAGCGGCTTGACGGCCCGGTGCGCGGCAACGGCAAGATCATTCAGGAGCTGGAAGGCATCTTCCGCGGTGCGGGTTGGAACGTGATTAAAGTGATCTGGGGCGATAGTTGGGATCCGCTGTTGGCCAAGGACAAGCACGGCCTGCTGGTCAAGCGCATGGGCGAAGTCGTCGACGGCGAGTATCAGAAATACACCGTCATGCCCGGCGAGTACATTCGCGAGCACTTTTTCGGCAAGTATCCCGAGCTTTCCCAGATGGTCCGGGCACTCTCGGATGAAGAGCTCAAAAAGCTGCGCCGCGGCGGCCACGATCCGGAAAAAGTGTTTGCCGCATACAAGGCGGCGCTCGAATCGAACGGAAAGCCCACGGTAATCCTGGCCAAAACCATCAAGGGCTATGGCACGGGCGAGATTGGCGAAGGGCGCAACGTGTCGCACCAGCAGAAAAAGCTGGGCGAAAAGGAACTGCGCGAATTCCGCAGTCGTTTCGGCATTCCGATCTCCGACGAGGAAGTGGCCAAGGCGCCGTTCTA
>JAYVCO010000189.1:0-3722 GCA_043749935.1 Planctomycetia bacterium | reverse complement strand
TTCGGGGAGATAAAAACTCGATTAGCGCCAAGGGGCTGTTCACCGACGACTTTTCGAACGAGTAGTCGGTATGGTTAGTGCCGTCGGGCAGATAGATTTGCAATGCGGTCGGCCTGAAGGCCGGATCGGAAAGAATCAACGTCGCATGGTGGAAGTTGGCAGCGTCCTGCTGGCGTTTGGGCCACGCTTCGAGCCAAACTTCCTTGCCGACGTACTCGCGCGGCGTGACGTCGCGCATCCAGTAACGTTTCATCAACTGGTCGGCCTTCGCTCCGAAAATGAACGGCAACGGGCCGTCGGTGATGGCTTTGCCCTGCATTTCGGCGGGCAAGTCGCGCTCGATCAGCTGTTTTTTTGGAGCGTCGAATTCAAAAATCTTCTTGCCGTCGCAAACCCAGTGGTCGAGGCCTTCGGATTTCTTGACCAGCATCTTCTTTTGCACGTCCCACTCGTCGAGTTTTTCGACTTCATAGGAACCGTGGTCCGGCGCTTTGTACTTTATGGTTCCCTTGGCTTCCGACTTTAAGTAGTCAGGCTTGGGCCCCCAGGTCTTGTCGATTTCCCAGCGCGCGAACGAGCAGGTGAACGAGCTAACCTTGCTGCTTTCCTTTTCCCATTTCAGCAATATCTGCGAGAGCAGTTGCTCCTGGGCTGCGGTTAGCACAAACGGCACCTTAGCCTGCGGGGGTCGCAGCGGCTGGACCACGCCTTTGCCGCCACCCGGTTGGTTAGGCGCGGCGCCTTGCGGAGCGCGGCCAGCCGCGCCATTGTTGGGCGGCTGAGTGTTGGCCGGGCCGCGCGGTGGAACCTGCCCGCGTATCTGCGGATCCGCCGGTTGCGCGTCTTGCTGGGCGGGGCTGCGCTGGGCCTGTGCCGTGCGCGTTGGAGGCTTTGTTTGCCCAAGTGCCGGCGAAACAATTTCGACGGCCAAATACGCTAGCAGCACCGGTAGGAAGAACGATCGTAGGCGCATGAAACCACCGCTTGCGAAACAGGTTGTGTTCCAGATCGGCCGATTCACGTCGGACCGAAGCGGCGGGATATTAGCAAGATCCCCCACAACCCCCTAGGTCGATTTGCGCCAGCCAGGCCCAAAACGCGGCCGGCTCCAGGAACGAATCGAGCACGAAATCCGCTCGTTGCTCGTCTTCCAGGCCGCTTGATTCGCCACTGCCCGTGAACAACACCGTTCGAGTGCCCGCCCTGCGACCGGCTTCGATATCGAACTGATAATCCCCCACCATGACACACTCGCTCGATCGCACGCCCCAGGCTTCGCAGATTTTCCAGATTGCCGCCGGATCGGGCTTGGCCGGGGCGTCCTCGCGGCACATCACCGGGTCGAATCGAAGCTCCAGCCGTTCGAGCGTCGCGAGCGTGGAGAGCCGGCTGTTTCGCGTGAAGATGGCCTGCGGAACGCCGCGCCGCGAGAGCCCATCGAGAAATTCGCGCACGCCGGGAAACAAAGTGGCCCGTTCGGCCCCTCGGGTTTCATGATCGGCCAGGATGGCCCAGCGGTGGGCGGCCGCGTCGGCTGGCAACTGCCGCAAGGCCTCGAGCAGCGGCAGCCCGCTTGGCAGACCCATTTCGCTGCGCATCAAGTCGAAGTCCAAACCGGAATCGACCAGCGTGCCATCCAAATCGAAAATAACGCCGCGAAGAGCCATGCCTAGACTGAACGCCACAATGTAAATGAACTTGGCATGGGTTCTTGCGTGCTATTTCTCTTGCGGCTCTTCCAGATACGTGTAGCCTTGCAGCCCGTCTTCATAGAACCGCAGGAACCGGCCGGCTTCTTCATAGCCGATGCGAGTCTCGCGCACGGCCAACTCGACACTCGTGCGGAATTGTCGCATCAGGCTGTCGACGTTGAACTCGACGTAGTCGAGCACCTCGCGGACGGTATCGCCCTTGATGACGGTCTCGAGCACGACCTCGCCGGTGTCGTCCATGCTGACGTGAACGGCATTGGTGTCTCCGAACAGGTTGTGCATGTCGCCCAGGATTTCCTGGTACGCACCCAATAGAAAGGCGCCGAGGTAATAAGGCTCGCCGTTGAAACTGTGCAGCGCCAGGGTTTTCTTCACGTCGCGGCGATCGATGAACTGCTCGATCTTGCCGTCCGAGTCGCAGGTGATGTCGCCCAACACCGCGTGCCGCGTGGGCCGCTCATTGAGCCGATGGATTGGCATCACGGGGAAAAGCTGCTTGATCGCCCAACTGTCGGGCATCGATTGGAACAGCGAGAAATTGCAGAAGTACGTGTCCGAGAGCATCGCGTCGAGACCTTCGAGGTCCTCGGGAATGAACTCCAATTGCCGAGCCAGCCGCTGGGTTTTGTGACAAATGGCCCAAAACAGATTCTCGGCCATGCTCCGCTGCACCAGCGGCAAGTAACCGCCGGCAAACAAGTTCATCGCCATGTCCAGCGATTGGCTGGCGTCGTGATAGCCTTCGAGCAAGTTGCGCACGGTCAGGTTCTGATACGTGTCGAGCAAGTCGTGCAGCGGCTGCTCGACGTCTTCGGGCAATTGCAGCGGCACATCGTTTTCGCCCTGGCCCGCGACGCCGAGTACTCCGAAGACCAGCGCGCTGTGATAGGCCACCACGGCCCGGCCACTTTCGGAGACAATCGTCGGGTGCTGCACGCCGGCTTCATCGCACACGCTTTGCACGTGATAGACGACGTCGTTGGCATATTCTTGCAGCGTGTAGTTGGCGCTCGATTCGAAATTGGTTTGCGAGCCGTCGTAGTCCACGCCCAGGCCGCCGCCGACGTCGAGATAGGCCAGGCCCGCACCTTGTCGCACCAGATCGACGTACACGCGCACGGCCTCATTCAGCGCGCCTTTGATCTGGCGGATGTTCGTGATCTGGCTGCCGAGGTGGAAGTGCAGCAGCTTGAAGCAATCTTCCATCCCGCGCGATTTGAGCTCGTTGAGCGCGCGGAGAATTTCCGTGACGGTCAAACCGAACTTCGAGCGGTATCCGCCCGACTGTTGCCAGCGGCCCGAACCGCGCGCCGCCAGCTTGACGCGCATGCCGATGGTCGGCCGCACGCCCAGTTTTTCGGCCATCTTCAGAATTAGTTCCAGCTCGGTATATTTTTCGACCACGGGAATGATGTGCCGGCCCATCTTGAGCGCCATCATTGCCAGCTCGATGAACTCGGCGTCTTTGAAACCGTTGCAGATGATCGGCGTGTCGCCGGTGGCCATCGCGACCACGGCCATCAGCTCGGGCTTGCTGCCGGCTTCGAGCCCAAAGCCGTAGGGCTGGCCGTAGCTCAACACTTCCTCGACGACTTGCCGTTGCTGGTTGACTTTGATCGGGTAGACGCAGCGATAGCTGCCGGTGTATTTATTCTCGGCAATCGCGCTGGAGAAAGCCGCGTGGATTTCGCCCAGGCGGTGTTTCAAAATGCCCGCGAACCGGATCAGAATGGGCAGGTCGATGCCCCGCAGTTGCAGCCGATCGACCAGTTGCTTCAAATCGAGCCAGCGGTCGGGTTCCTTGTTCGGGTGGACGCGCACGTGGCCGTTGTCGTCGACGGAGAAATAGCCTTTGCCCCAGCGGGCCACATCATACAATTCGGCGGCGTCGGTGGCCGTCCAGTGGCGGACCTCTTGGTCGAGCATGCTATACACCCTCGGCGAATCAATCTCGAAACAAGCTTTCCATCGTACCGAATTATTGGCAGCCGGTCGACCTCGTACCATGCC
>JAYVCO010000188.1:0-6878 GCA_043749935.1 Planctomycetia bacterium | reverse complement strand
CGCAATCTTCGACCGAGCGGAAGGGATCGCCCGCGGGCGTGCGCTCGGCCTGGCTGTTGAATCCCGGGCTGCCGATCTGTGGATTGTCTTGCGTGGCTGGCGGTTCGGAGGGCCGCAACGACTCGCCGCGCGCGAGACGCTCGGCAGAGTTGCGGGCGTAGTTCAGAGCGCCGCTGTAGCTGCCGATCGAGCAAAACAAATCGGGATGGCGTAAGCCCAACACGACCGCGCCATAGCCGCCCATCGAAAGCCCGCCAATCGCCCTCCCCTCTCGCGCCGCGATCGTTCGATAGGTCGAATCCACGTGAGCGACCAGATCCTTGACGATGGCGCCTTCCCAGTCGTTCTTTTGGCCCGCTTCACTACCCGCCCAGCGGATGTACCAGGAATTTCCGCCGTCCGGCATCACCACGATCAGTTCGTGTGTCTTGGCGGCAGAGGGAGCGCCGAAACGGGCCCATTGCGTATAGTTGCCGCTGAACCCATGCAGCAGATAAAGCACGGGATAGCGCCGATCCGACGAATCGTAGTTCGCCGGAAGCGCCACGTTGTACTTCAGCTTGCGGCCTACGCATTCACTGAAAAACTCGACCGTGGCGACATTCCGCTCGGCGGCACTGGCAGTTGCGGCCAAGGTCCAAACCAGGGCGCACCAAAACGCATGCCGCCATCGGACGCGAACCATAACGGGCCACCTGAAGGGACATCCCTCTGACCGAGACACTCAGTTACTTTTGGATGGGGTACTCTGCGACGAAGTGCTCTGCGACGAGGCAACCGGCAATTTTCCGGCGGCAGCCAATGCCCGTTGGATGATCGTATATTGCACCGCCATCGAGTGTCCCACTTCGCGAGCCCAATAGGGGCCTTTGTGTTGGCCGTCTGATTGAGCGTAGGTGAATGGAATCTTGTTTTCCATGAGCACCTTCATGAAATCCTGGGCGCTCGAGATCAGCCCGTCTTCGGTACCGCAATCGACGCAGATATGCGGCAGTTTATCGCGTGGCACTTGCAGCACGAGCAAGAATGGATCGTACTTCGTACAGTCCTCGACGGTTGCAAACGCTTTGCCTTTCGGTGTGCGGGCGACCTGGCTGCTAAATCCTTCGATGCCGATATCGGGATTGATTTCGTCTGAGGGCTCGCGACCGATGCGTTGCAGTTCCTGGCCGCTCTTGAGTCGCTCGGCAGCTCTGTTGGCAATGCTCAGCGCGCCGCTGTGGCTGCCGATCGAGCAGAATAGATCTGGGTGCCGCAGTCCCAGCATCAGTCCGCCATAACCACCCATCGATAGCCCATTGATCGCCCTCCCCTCGCGAGCCGCAATCGTGCGGTAGGTCGAATCGACGTGGCCGATCAAGTCCTTGATGATGAAATCCTCCCAGTTGTTCTTTTGACCTTCATCGCTTTGAGCCCAATTCACGTACCAGGAGTTACCCACGTCGGGCATGACCACGATCAGGTCGTAGCGGCTCGCATACTCGGGAACGTTCATCCGAGCCCAGGCCGTGTAGTTGCTGGTCAACCCGTGCAATAGATACAGCACGGGATAGCGCTTCTCCGACTGCTCGTAATCGGCAGGCAGCACGAGGTTGTATTTCATTTTTCGGCCGACGGACTCGCCAGAAAACGCGACCGTCTTTACGTTCAGCCCCGCGCCATCTGCCGCCGAGGCCAGGAGGCAAATGAACAACGAGAATACCGCCATGTGGGCCGATCTGGTTTTCATCGATAACACCTTATTGAGACATCTTGAGAAAGCAGGGTTGACGCCAATCGGACTGAGTATAGTCGTCCAAAGTGTTGGGTCAACGAATTGCGGTCGAGCTGGCGCTGAAAACAACAAAGCCCGAGCCCATGCGGAATTCTTGGCCGTGTGGGCTCGAGTTGCCGGCTGGGCAAGCGTGCCGCGACTTTCGAGCAAAACCACGGCGACGCTTAGAAATCACTGTTTTGCACGATTTCATTGCCTTGACGCGTCACCAACCGGGCATACAAGCGAATCTCAGTCGTGTCTGAGAGGAAATGAACGCTCCCGTCTGCGAACAAGATGTTTGCCCCGCCCGGGTGAAAGGCGTAGGTTTCGCCGGTTCCGTCCGAGCTATAAAACGGATATGGAACCTGAGGATTCGGATTGCTCGCGACGACGGATACGTCGTCGCCGTTGGTGCAATTGATGGCGCACGAGCCGGGAATAGATGTTCCTCCTGGAACTGAACCTTCCAAGCCAAAGTCAGTAGCTGCCCGTGTCCAGCCTCCACCGTTCACTCGATTGCTCGGTAGATCGCCGCTCCTGATGCCTCCGGAGCGATAAACGAAAGGCCGACCGGCGCACTCGGCCAGCATGATCGTGTTCGAGGTCCCATCGGTGCACTCGCGCAATTGTGGCCTGGCATTCTTGGGCATCAAACCATCCAGCTTCTTCAGTTCGATCGCACTGGTAGTGTCAACCTGGTCGATAATCTTTTGCCCGGTGGTTGGGTCCGGATAATTGACCAGTCTCGTTGAGACTCCGAAAATCACGGAGTAGTCGCAAGGAGCAGCGCAGCGACTACTCGTCCAATCGGGATAACCTTGAAGCGGATATTGAGAGTCTCCGTCCAGCCGTTCGTCGGCAGGGTCTGGAGTTGTGGGGCATACAAAAACCGGAAGCTGCTTGTTGACGATTTTGGCGTTGGAGTTCGGATTCGACCAATTGACGGAACTGTCATACAGATCATAGATGTTTTGTTCTTCGAAGTAAGGCAGGAGCTGCGTGAAGACTCCCAATCTCGGCAGCGTTGAATTGCCGGGCGGCCGAGTGGCCGATGGCAAATGCTTTTTCGAGTCATGGAAATTGAGCATCGCCAGGCCGAGTTGTTTCATATTGTTGGTGCACGACGTGCGGCGTGCTGCCTCGCGTGCGGCCTGGACCGCCGGCAAAAGCAGCGCAACGAGCACTCCGATGATTGCAATCACGACCAGAAGTTCCACCAACGTGAAACCGGATCTTGATGTTGATTTGTTCTGAAACATGACCATATTCCTTTGTTTGCTTAAGTCTGGTTATCAAGTCTCGATGATGTTCGGCGGCGAGGCGTTAACGTACGATTTTGATGGGCACGGTGTTCGCCCCTTCGGCCACTTTGGCCACGACGTTGGTGGTTTGTGGCGTGCTGTATTTGGCTGGTAGCAAGTTGGGTCCAGCCACAGGGTCGACGACGCTTGTGTTGAATTTGAACCATTCGACAGTGACGGCATATTCACCGACCGGTGCGCCATCGGCGGGGCCGTATGTGCTTAACGAGAAATTGCCCTGGTTGTCGGCCTGGGCTTTAGGACTCGGCAGGCTCGGATCGTTCTTGGGATGAAACACGACCCAAGCTCCCGCCGCCGGCTTGCCCTGATAAATCACCCGTCCGCTGACGGGGTGGAGGGGTAAACGCGCGGGTTCCGAAGACTTGCCGCATCCGGAGACCGTCACTGCCAATATCAGCGCAACGCCGGCCGAGGCTGCAAGTCGTAACCGAAATGAATCGCGAAAGCTAGCGGGCGTCACAACGCTAACTTCATCGATCACATGGCGGTCGCCGGCCAAGAGCCGGGCGCTGTGCTGCGATAGTTGCTTGGCATAGAACGAATAGACTTCTCCGCGAAGCACGATGTTGCCATCGCGCGATTCAACCGTCACTTTGCGCAGCGAGGGTACGTGATGGCTGTTCAAGGAGGCGGAAATCCGTCGTTCCAGTTCTTGGACGGGTGTTATGGTTGTTGCTTCCACGTTTATGACTCCAATACGTTATGCGTTTGTGTTTTCGAAAAAATGAAATCGTGTTTTGTCGGTTCAGACTGTTGGCTACGCGTCGCGCTCGTCGTGGCTGGAACCCGCCAGTGGGCTCAACCGCGATATTCGTCGCGACAACACGCGCAGCCGGCGCCGGCCAAAGCAATCGAGTTCGTCGAGACGAGCGCGTATGTCGAGAAGAGCACCTCGTGCGTGATCTGTGCCGGAAAGGCTGACGCGATGGCGGACAGCCAAACGAGGCTGTCCGGGCGAATGAGGCGAGGCATGCGTGACTCCTAAAAGTCTTCCCGCGCGCCTCTGGGTGCTCCAGTCAGCGATGCAGATCGGTTATGAGCGAAGCCTCCCGGCTACTCTCGGGTCGGCTAGGGCCGCTGCTTCTCTATTGAATCGGAGAAGTCAGCCCAATAAGTTCAATCGTTATGACACGTAAGCTCTGCTAGCGTTCGCCGCGGCGAAAACGACGGCGTTCGATGCGCTCGACTTGCACCACCACACCGTCTTGAACGATCACCGAAACTTCTCCAAATTGCAGCCCAATCAGGGCCTGACGAATATGTTCTAGCGCCGGTTCCAGTTGACGTGGGTCCCGCGTGCTGGAAAGTGGCGAATGGATTACGGGTTTCTCAGTCATCGCATCGCTCCTTTCTGGTGCCTTGCGACGTTCACTCAATCAAATTACATACTCGGGCACAAAAACTCGGACTTTTCTGGGCGAGACATAGACTGTGTCGCCCGTTTTCAGTGCTAACTCGGTATAACGCTCCGGACTGATTTCGACGTTCAGCCCCAGTCCAAACTCGGCTGCCAGCAAGAAGACTTTGGCGACTGAGCCGGCGCGATTGACGCGTTCAACTCGCGCTTTCAGGCTGGCCGTGCCGTTGGGTGAATGCTCGATGTCCAACTCGTGCGGCCGCACATAGAGCGTCGCGGGGCGAGACTCCTCGTGCGGGTATTCCGGGCAGTCGACTTCCATCGTGCCAAGCTGCGCGCGACCGTTTTGCACGCGGCCATGAAACACGTTGACATTGCCCAAAAAATCCATCACGAACGGATTGGCCGGATGCTCGAACACTTCGTGCGGCGAGCCCGCTTGCTCAACGCGGCCCTGGTTCATGACCACCACCTTGTCGGCTACTTCGAAGGCCTCTTCCTGGTCGTGCGTGACAAACACACTGGTCGTGTGAATCTCGTCGTGCAGCCGTCGCAGCCAACTGCGCAGTTCCTGACGCACCTTGGCATCCAAAGCGCCGAAGGGCTCGTCCAGCAACAGCACTTTGGGCTGAATCGCCAGCGCCCTGGCCAGTGCCACCCGTTGACGCTGCCCTCCGGAGAGCTGCGACGGATAGCGTCGCTCCAGGTTTTCGAGTCGGACCAGGTGCAACAGTTCTCGGACCCGATCCTGAACGACTTTCTTGGGTTGCTTGCGCACGCGCATGCCAAACGCCACGTTTTCGAATACAGTCATGTGTCGGAATAGCGCGTAGTGTTGGAACACGAAACCAACGTTTCGGTCGCGAGCATTCTGGCTCGTGATGTCTTCGTCGAGGTTCAGCACGGATCCCGAGTCGGGAACTTCCAGGCCCGCGATGATCCGCAGAAGCGTGGTCTTGCCCGATCCCGAAGGGCCGAGCAGCGCCAGCAACGAGCCGGTGGGCACTTCCACGCTCACGTTATCGAGCGCGGTGAATTCACCGAAGCGTTTCGTGATGTTTCGGACGGAAATGCTCACGAGGATTCTCCGGGGGCGTTCAGCCTGGCGGCTTCGGCCAGTTCAAGCCGTGTCTTTCGCTCCAGAGCGACTTTGATGACCAGCGTGACCAGGGCCAGCAGCGTCAACAGTGAAGCCACGGCAAACGAGCCCGCATTGTTGTATTCCTGGAATAACTTTTCGACGCGCAACGGCATTGTGTCAGTGCGGCCCGCGATATGGCCGGACACCACGTACACGGCGCCAAACTCGCCCATCGCGCGTGCGTTGCACAGAATGACGCCGTAGAGTAGGCCCCACTTAATGTTGGGAACGGTCACGCGCCAAAACATCTGCCAGCCGTTGGCGCCCAGGCTAATCGCCGCGATTTCTTCTTCAGCGCCGATCGCTTCCATCACCGGAATCAACTCTCGTGCCACGAACGGCAGGGTCACGAAGGAGGTCGCGAGGATTAGCCCTGGCGTGGAGAAAATGATTTTCAAACCGTGCTCGCGCAGCCACGGACCAAAATAGCCTTGCATTCCAAACAGCAGCACCAGCATTAGTCCGGCGACCACGGGCGACACTGAAAACGGCAGATCGATCAGCGCCGTAAGAATGGACCGACCCGGAAAATGAAACCGCGCAATCGTCCAGGCCGCGGCCACGCCAAAGATCACGTTGGCCACCACGGCCACCGGAGCCACGGTCAACGTGAGCAGAATGGCGTGCAACGTATCTGAGTTGCCCATGAGGTTTTGCCAGTAGGCTCCCCACCCATCCGCAAACGCCTGGTAAAAGACGTTCACGACGGGAACGACGATCAATATTACGATCGTCAGAACGGCGATCAGGGTGAGACCCCACTGCACCACCCAGGGATCGCGATGCGCGACGCGCGGCATTGCGTATTTCTGAACGACAGTGGCGGAAGGCATTTTATGCATAGAACCGCTTGCTCCATCGTTCGAGCAAATTGATCAGCACCAGCATGGCAAACGAAATCACGAGCAGCACCACGGCGATGGCAGTGGCCTCGGCATAGGCAAACTCTTCGAGTCGGGCGACGATTAGCACCGGGGCGATTTCCGTCTTGAACGGCATGTTGCCGGAGACAAACACCACCGAGCCGTACTCGCCCAAGCCGCGCGCCAACGACAAGGCAAAACCGGTAATCATGGCCGGCACCAATGTCGGAAAAATCACGCGCCAGAACGCCTGTCCCCGGCTGGCCCCTAGCAAATACGCAGCTTCCTCCTTGTCATCTTCCAAGCTCTCCAAAACCGGCTGCAAAGTGCGGACCACGAACGGAATTCCCAAGAACGTCAACACAAGCACCACGGCGAGACGCGAATAAGCCGCCTTGATGCCCAAGGGAATCAAGAACTGTCCAAGCCAACCGTTCTC
>JAYVCO010000187.1:0-5301 GCA_043749935.1 Planctomycetia bacterium | reverse complement strand
GCGGGCAAGGTCCGTTTAACGCTGGATGGCGAACCGCGGTTGGAGCACTCTTCGCGCCAAGCCAATTGGCTCGACTCCGAATGGATCGATCTGCCATTTGGTTATCACCGTCTTGAAGTCGAGTACCGCCGAACGGACGAGGCAGCTCGCATCGCGTTGTTTTGGGAGGGCCCACAATTCGGGCTCGAACCGCTTGCCGCGCGTTGGCTGTTTCACGAAAAGCAGGTCGCGGCGCACGATGGTTCTGCAATCGGCCAGCGATGGGTCCGGGCGCTGCGGTGTGCGGCTTGCCATGATATCGCAGGCGAGCCCCCTGCCCTGCCCGCTCCGGCGCTCGATCGATTGGCCGGCAACATTTCGCGCTCCTGGCTGGTGAACCGGTTATCAAATCAAGTGGACGCTGAATCTCGCCAGATGCCACATTTCAATTTCGACCGCCAGCAGGCGGAAGCCATCGCCGAATACTTGTTCTCCGTGTCCGATAAAACTCGACCAATGGAACTGCCAGCACCGACTATCGAGCCCGTCGCGGAGAAATCGAATCCGAACAAAAAGAGAGACAAGACCGAGCCGGCCGCTGTCGAACTGGAGCCTCCGAGCGCAACCAAGGGATCTCTTTTGTTTCGCAGTCTCGGATGCCTTGCATGTCATCGCGTCGGTGAGCTGGGGACCGATGGGCTGTTTGGCGGTGGCGATCTTTCGAAGATCGGGAGCAAACGATCGGCCGACTTCTTCGCCCGCTGGCTCACCGATCCGGCAGGTATCAACCGCGATCATCGCATGCCCCTGTTTCGACTGAATACTGACGAAGTCGGACATCTGGCGGCCTACTTGCAAACCCTCCTAGGCGAACCGGAGCCAGTCACAAAGACAAATCACACTTCCGGAAATCTGGGACGCGAACTGGTCGTTCAATGGGGCTGCGCCGCTTGCCATGCCTTACCGAAATCCGAGTCGCGCCCAACGACCAAGAAGCTCGCAAAGTTCGATTTGACCGCCTTGGAGGACAAGCAGAAGAGCTGCCTGTTCGAGAGCGATCCGGCCAGGCATCGGCCCGGCTACCGCTTGGACGCCAAAGAGCGTCAGGCAGTCGCGGCGTTTATTGCCGACGTCGCGCGTGTGAAAAATGGTGCGTCGACTCGCAGCGGCCAAGAACTCCTCATCGAAAAGAATTGTTTGGCTTGTCATGCGCGAGGCCTGACGCCTGGGCTGGCCGTGCAATTGCCGCTAGTTGCCGAGGCCGATCCCAAGTTGCGCGAAGTGCTGCCCGCGCTCTTGCCCCCGGCGCTGATCGGCTTGGGCGACAAGTTGCAAGACGATGCGCTTGCCGCGTCGATTTGCGCGGCCGAACCACCGCGCCAAGCGTGGTTGCGCGTGCGCATGCCAAAATTCCCACTCACGGAAGACGAGACTCGCACTCTCGTGCGATACTTCATCGACTCCGACCGCATTCCCGAGCGATCCGATGCGCCGCGTTCGGACGCTCCCGATACCCACGATACGGCATTGGAAGCCGCGGGCCCACGGCTGGTGACGGCCGACGGATTTGGCTGCACGAGCTGCCACGCCATTGGCAAGTGGAAGCCGGAGAAAGTGGCTTTGAACGCCATGGGCGCCGATTTGTCGATGATCGGCTCGCGCGTGCGCCGTGCGTGGTTCGATCGCTGGGTTCGCAATCCGGCCCGGATCGCGCCGCAAATGGAGATGCCAGCCGTCCAGCAGAGCGTGCGCGGAGTGCTCGATGGAAAGCTCGATCGGCAACTTTCCGCGGTCTGGCAAGTCTTGAATCGCAAAGCATTCACCCCGCCGAGCCCCCATGCGCTGCGCGTGGTTCGGCGATCGAATCTTCCCGGCACGGCCGAGCCGGCGGCCGTGCTCACTGACTTGATCGAGGTCCATGATCGAACCTACGTCAAACCACTGATCATCGGGTTGCCGAATCGCCACAACGTGCTGTTTGATCTGGCAACGAGCCGGCTGGCGGCCTGGTGGATCGGCGACACGGCCCGACAGCGCACTCGTGGCAAGAGCTGGTACTGGGAGGCCGGAGCTCCCCAGTTGCTCGCCGCCGCCAAGAAAACGTCGCCGGGCGAAAGTGATCTCTTCCTGATTGAGGGTCGTAAGCAAATCCCACCGCTGCCGGATGGTGAATACGTCACCGCGTTTGACCGGTTCGAACACATCCCGTTTGGCTTGGAGTTCGCGCATCGGCTGCGTTTTCAAGTCGGCGAACAGAAAACAACGGTTGCTGTCGTCCAGCAGTTCCTAGCGATTAGCCCTCACGACACGGGCGAGGCGTCCGGGTTTCGTCGCCGCCTGCGAATCGAGCCTTCGGCGGGCAGCTCGCGATTTGAATTCGTGGCGCTGCCGGGCGACGTCACGATCGACCAGGGCGGAAAAACCGCAACGCTAGTCGGACGCGCCGAAATACAAATCGTGCTGCGATCACCGAACGACGCTAAGTTAAAAAAGACCCCACAGGGAGCGATCTTGCAATGGATGGCTTCCCACGAAAACTCGGCAGAGTGCGAACTGGAGTACCGTTGCGACATCCTTCCAGATCATTTTGTCCCGCTCCCAGTCGTCGATCGAAGCGTCGATCGCGTTGTACTCAACGTCGTACCCGGCTTTGAAGCCATTCGCTTGCCAATCACCGATCAGGCGATGCCCACGGGCCTGGCCTGGCACGACGACGGCACGCTCGTTGTCTCTTCGCTGGAAGGCCGCGTGTGGCTGGGACACGACACCGATGGCGATGGTCTGGAAGACAAACTGTTGCCATTTTCTGACGACCTGGCGGCTCCCTTCGGTGTGGCCACATCCGGAGCAGCGATTGATGTGATTAACAAATATGGTCTGTTGCGGCTCGAAGACCGCAATCAGGACGGCCATGCCGACCACACCCAACTGCTGGCCTCGGGCTGGGGCCACACGCGCGACTATCATGACTGGGCCGTCGGACTGCCCCGCGATGTCGCCGGCAACTATTACGTTTCGCTGCCCTGCCAGCAGGATGACCGGTCCGAAGCTGGCGCCCTGCTACGCGGCACCGTGGTCAAGCTCACGCCTCGGGAACCGACCCCGGACGATCCTCGCGCTTTCAATCTGGACCCTGTGTGCGGTGGGCTGCGGTTTCCACAAGGGATCGCCTTGTCGCGCGCGGGCGATCTGTTTGTGACCGATAATCAAGGCAATTACACCCCGTTCAACGAACTGAATCATGTCGTCCGCGGCGCGCGCTACGGGTTCATCAATCAACTCGAAAGCCAGCAGGGACTGAATCCGCCGTTTCAATTCGCGGCCGTCGAAATCCCGCATCCCTGGACACGGAGCGTCAACGGGATTTGTTTTTTGGAAATGCCATCGCCCACGGCCGATACCGTGCTGCGGAAACCATTCGGTCCGTTCACCGGGCACCTCATCGGCTGCGAGTACGACACTCGACGCCTGGTACGCATCAGCTTGGAGCGAATCGGCGACGATTTCCAAGGAGCCGTCTACCCACTAAGCATGGAACCGGCGGAAGGCCAGGAAACCTTCGAGGGACCGCTGGTCTGCCAGGTGAGCCCGCGAGGCGATGTTTACATCGGCAATATTCGCGACAGCGGCTGGGGCGCGGGGGCCAACACCGGCTCGCTCGTGCGGCTCCGCTGGCGCGGCGAACTTCCGCCGGGAATCGCGGAAATCCGCACACAGCGAAACGGATTTGTGATCGACTTCACCGCCAACATCGAACGGGTCTGGGCCGGCAATCCGGCCAATTATGCGATTTCGTCCTACCGCCGCATTCCGAGCCCAGCGTACGGTGCGCCCGACTCCGACGCCCGAGTCGAAGGAATCAAGTCGATTCGCGTCTCCGAAGACGGTAAGCGGTCGACGATCGAATTGGACGGCTTGCGCGAAGGCTTTGTGTATGAATTCCATTTGCGAAACCTCACGGACTCCACCACGTTTTTTCCCAGCGAAGCGTATTACACCTTGCGGCACCGGGCCAACTAACTTCAATTGACTCGCGGGCTCTCAGACCCGAGGGGACTTTCTTCAACAGCGGAGACCGAACTTGTTCGATGTGTTGATCCAGGGTGGCATGCTCATCGATGGCACGGGCGGTACGCGCCGCAGGGCTGATGTCGGCGTCGAGAAAGATCGGGTTACCGCGATCGGGCAGCTCGATGAGACAACCGCGTCGGCGGTCAGGAAGATCGATGCGCGTGGGTTGATCGTGGCGCCCGGCTTCATCGACGTTCATACCCACGCCGACGGCTGGCTGCTGAAAACCCCAAACTTCGTGCCGAAAACGAGCCAGGGGTTCACGACCGAAGTGCTAATGAGCGACGGCATCTCGTATGCGCCGGTCACCAGCGAGAATCAGCGCGATTGGTTTGTCTATTTGCGTGCGATCAACGGTCTGCAACAGCAGGACTACCAGGGCTGGCACACCATCGGCGATTACCTGGCGCTATTGGATCGGCGGACGGCGCAAAACGTCGTGGCGCAGATTCCCTATGCCAATGTGCGCGTGCTGGCCGCCGGCTGGCGGCGAGGACCGCTCGACGACACGCAAATCAAGATCATGCATCGCGAAATCGAACGGGCGATGGACACAGGCGCCGTCGGCATTTCCACGGGGCTCGACTATGTCTCCGAATGCTTTGCAACCACCGACGAACTGGCTGAGGTCTGCCAGGCAATGGCCCCGTGGCGCGGAATTTATGTGACGCACGTGCGCTACAAAAAGGGCACGCTCGCGGGTGTGCAGGAGGCCGTGGAAATCGGCAAGCGGGCAGGAGTGCCGGTGCATATCTCGCATCTCAAAGCCAGCTCGCCGGCGGAAGCTGAAGAGATCCTCTCCTATGTCGATCGGGTCGCGATTCACGAAGTCGATTTTTCCTTCGACATTTATCCGTATCTGCCCGGCTCGACGATGTTCAATTACCTGCTGCCGTACGAGGTCTGGGAAGACGGGCCGTTGGCCGCGTGTTCGAAGCTGCGCGATCCGGCCGTGCGAGCCCGCTTCGAAACTTTGTTGACTTGCTTTCCCGTGCCGCTGGAAAAAATCTCCTTGGCCTGGGTCGCCACGAAAGCGAACTCGCGGTACCAGGGACAGACGGCGGACCAATATATCGCTCGCTCTGGCAAAAGCCCGGCCGATGCGCTGTGCGACCTGTTGATCGAAGAGAATCTCGCGGCCCTCTCGGTCTTGCACACGGGCGACGATGCCTGGATCGAGCCGTTCCTCGAGCATCCCAAATTCATGCTCGGCACCGATGGCATTTTCTTTGCCGATGGCCAGGTGCATCC
>JAYVCO010000186.1:0-5914 GCA_043749935.1 Planctomycetia bacterium | reverse complement strand
CTCAATGCCCTGGCCGCAGCGGCCGTGGCCAGCCATTGCGGCGCGACGGGCTCGATGATTCGCCTGGGTTTGGAACATTTTCCGGGAATCAAGCGGCGATTGGAGCTCGTTAGCAATGCGGGCGGAATCGCGATTCTCGACGATTATGCTCACCACCCGACTGAAGTCAGGGCCACCTTGGACGCCGTGCGGCAGATGTACCCTGCCCGCCGTGTGTGCTGCGTGTTTCAGCCGCACCAGGCGTCTCGCGTCAAGAACCTGCTGGACGAATTCGCCCACAGCCTGCAAAATGCTGATGAAGTCGTCGTGGCGGAGATCGTCAGAGCTCGCGAACCAGCCGCGCGGGCTGGCGAAGTTACGGCGGCGGATCTGGCACGTCGGGCCGCGGAGTTGGGGGCCAAAGTCGTGCAACTAGACGAAGCGCCAGAAATCGAACACTATCTGAGAAATTCGCTCCGACCGTCCGATGTGCTGGTCACGATGGGAGCAGGGGATATCGGAAACATTGCGCATGAGCTTGGTCAAGGGATTCGATCATTTCGTCAGGCGGGCTGAACCGCTGGCACCGCACACCTGGTTCCACCTGGGCGGCCCGGCCGAGTTCTTCGCCGAGCCGACCACGGTGGAAGAGCTGCAAGCGCTCGTGCGCCGCTGTCGCGAACAGAATACGCCGATCCGTCTGTTGGGCGGCGGCTCCAATATCTTGGTGCGCGATGAGGGCGTGGCCGGCATGGTCGTGCGACTCGCCGCGCCAGCATTTACTGAAATCACTGTTGGCAAGCAAACGGTCTCTGCCGGCGGCGGAGCGAAACTCGGACACGCCATCTCGACGTCGGTGCGCGAAGGCCTCGCTGGTTTGGAAGCCTTGGTCGGCATTCCAGGCACGATCGGGGGAGCGCTGCACGGCAACGCTGGCAGCCGCGGCGGCGATGTCGGGCAATGGACCTGCCAAGCCACGGTCATGACCCGCGGCGGTGAAATCATCGAGCGGTCGCGAGAGGAGCTGGTGTTCGCCTATCGGGAAAGCTCGCTCGATGATCTGGTGATCCTGCGCGCCGAGTTTCAACTCGAACAAGACAATCCCGAAGAATTGACCAAGCGGATGCAGAAACAGTGGATCGTGAAGAAAGCCAGCCAGCCGCTCGGGCATCAGAGTGCCGGTTGTATTTTCAAGAATCCGCGCGGCATGAGTGCGGGAATGTTGATCGAGCAAGCCGGGCTGAAGAACACACGCTACGGACAGGCCGAGGTTAGTGATCGGCACGCGAACTTTATCATCGCGGAACAAGGGGCGAGCAGCCAGGACATCTTGAAGCTGATCGAACTGGTACGCGAGCGCGTCGTCGACAAGCTGGGCATCGAACTCGAAACGGAAATCGAGATTTGGTAGGCCGCGAAAAGTAACTCGCCGGTAAGAGTGCGACAAGAACTTAGTGATACGAAAACCGTCAAGGAGGACGGTCCCATGAGCAATCCGCAAACCGGTTCTGAGCTTCGCATAGCACTGCTGGCCGGCGGAGACTCGGCAGAGCGCGACGTGAGCCTGCGCAGTGGAGTCGCCGTGGCCGAGGCCCTGACCGCATCGGGCCACCAGGTCACCTCGATCGATCCCGCCGATTGCGACTTAACGCAACTTGACTGGGACCAGTTTGACGTTTGTTTCCTGGCCCTGCACGGCGGGGCAGGGGAGGACGGCCGGATTCAGCAATGTCTGGAACAACTGGGCGTGCCTTACCCCGGTAGCGGCCCCGAGGCTTGCCTGTTGGCGATGAGCAAGTCGGCCAGCAAGCAACGTTTCGCCGAACGCCGCGTGCCAACTCCGCCGTTCGTGCTGATTGGGCCGGACGATTCGCTGGACGACCTTTGCGCGAAAGTTCAACACCTTGGCTTTCCACTGATGGTCAAGCCCGACGGCCAGGGATCGAGCCTGGGGCTTTCCATCGCCGACGCGCCAACCGACCTGGCCCGCTCGGTGGCCGAGGCTCGCGAACTCGATCAGCGAGTGATCATCGAACCCTTGATTCGCGGCCGTGAATTCACGGCGGCGATCATCGACGATCGTCCGCTGCCGCTGGTGGAAATCGTCTCGCCCGCTCGAGTCTTTTCTTACGAGGCCAAGTATCTCAGTTCGCTGACCGAATATCGGCTCGATTTCAAGCTACCGCCAAAGCAACGAGCCGAAATCGTACACGCCGCGGTGGCGGCCGGGCAGGCGCTCGGCACCGCGGGTCTGGCTCGCGTCGACATCATGCTCGCACATGACGGCAGCGTGTGGGTTTTGGAGGTCAACACGATCCCCGGTTTGACCGCGCGCAGCCTGGCGCCGCAAGCCGCGCTCGCGGCGGGTCTCGACATGGCCGCGCTTTGCGATTTGTTGGTTCGACAAGCATTGGTCGCCGTGGGTGCCTTATGAACGCAAAGAAAAAAGAATCCAGCGATGCGGAAACTCCAGCGAGCACCCGCTCGGCTCCCATTGGCCGAGGAAGTCGTTGGATAGTCGCCAGCGCGCTGATCGTGATCGTCACCGGCGGAGCTTGCTATGCCGTCTGGCAACAAGTGCGCGAGCATGTTTTGGGCCGCGACGAGTACCACGTCGATCCGCAGCAGATAACGGTCTCTCGGCAACCCGAGTGGATCCACTCGGACGTTCGCGCCGAAGTGGTTCGCGACGCCAGCTTCGACGGCCCCTTGTCGCTGCTCGATCCACAACTGACCGTGCGGATCGCGAGTGCATTTGCGGCGCACCCTTGGGTTGCGCATGTCCATCGTGTGAGCAAGAAATATCCCGCGGGTGTTGAAGTCTTGCTCGAATATCGCCAGCCGGCTGCGATGGTCGAAGTCAACGGCGGGGCGCTGCCAGTCGATGGCGATGGCGTGCTGTTGCCAACGGTGGATTTCTCCACGGAGGACGCGGAACGTTATCCGCGCATTAGCGCCATCCACACTTCTCCGGCGGGCACGGTGGGCACGCGGTGGGGCGACGCGGCCGTGGGAGGCGGAGCGGGAATTGCCGCCGCGTTGGCCCGCGATTGGCACGCACTGGGACTCCAGCGCATCGAGCCGGCTGGCCGCAAGCCCGGGCGAACCGGGGCCGAATATGTCTTCACACTGTTCACGCGTGGCGGCACACGAATCGATTGGGGCCGCGCTCCTTCGACCGAGTTGCCGGGCGAAATTCCGTTGGGCGACAAAATCGCCCAGCTCAAACAGTTCGCGGCCCAAAACGGCTCGCTGGATGGGACAGGCGGACCGCAGCATCTGGCGTTTCTCGATAGCGGCGAATTGGCCGTTAAACCCCGGCCGACCATCCATCCGCTGCCCAAGAAGGGCCAGTAGCCGAGCGCCTCAGCCGGCCAATGCTACTTCTTGCCAGCCTCGGCATAGACGGCCGTCGCCGCGGCAATCGACGCGCCATGATGAAACTTGAGCTGCTGCTCGGCGAGCAACTGCTCCAGTGCCGCGAGGAAGACGAAAACATTGTTGGCGCGCGAGCCATAGCCCATTAGTCCGATCCGCCAGACTTTGCCCTTGAACGCGCCTAACCCGCCGCCGATTTCGATACCAAAGCGATTGAGCAACCCGCCACGGACCGCGGCGTCGTCGATTCCTTCGGGAATGCGGACCGCGTTGAGCATGGGCAACTGATGCCCCGCTTGCGCGGCATATTCGATGCCGAGCGCGGCCAGTCCGGCCTTGAGCGCTTCGTGATTCAGCTTGTGCCGGGCAAAGCACGACGCGAGCCCCTCTTCGTGGACCAGTCGCAGCGCTTCGTACAGGCCGTAGGTCATATTGATCGGCGCGGTGTGGTGATAGACCCGCTCGGAGCCCCAATATTTCGCCAGCATCGTGACATCGAGATACCAACTCTGCACTTTCGACTTGCGCGCGAGAATGACCTCCATCGCCCGGGTGCCAAACGACACCGGCGAGAGTCCGGGCGGGCAACTGAGACATTTTTGCGTGCCCGAATAGAGCGCGTCGATATTCCACGCATCCATTTCGACCGGCACGCCGCCCAAAGAGGTGACCGCATCGACTAGCAGCAGCGCGCCGGCGTCGTGGACCAATTTCGAAATCGCTTCGATCGGCTGCAACGCCCCGGTCGAGGTCTCGGCCATGACGATGCCCACCAGCTTGGGCTTCGCTTTGCCAATGGCACTCTTGAGATCTTCACCCGTGAAGACTTCGCCCCAGGGTTTTTCGACTTTCGTCACAACGGCGCCCGCGCGCTCGGCCACGTCGACCATTCGACCGCCGAACACGCCGTTGACGCACACGACCATGGAGTCGCCCGGCTCGATCAGGTTGACCACCGTGGCTTCCATGCCGGCCGACCCGGTGCCGCTGATGGCCAGCGTCATCGGGTTCTTGGTGCGCATGAGCGTCTGCAACATCCGCTGCATGTCGTTCATGATTTCCAGATAGTACGGGTCCAAATGCCCCACAGTCCCCTTGCCCATCGCTTCGAGGACTCGGGGATGAATGTCGCTCGGGCCCGGGCCCATAAGAATCCGCACCGGTGGATTCAACGCGGGAGCCACCGCACTGGAAGTAGTCATCAAAGGAGTCCTAGGGTTTGGAGGCGATCGGTAGGGTTTGGAAATCGGAGGCCGTTGCGCTTTGGGCTCTGGAAATACAACTCCGGCAAGCATTGGCGCCAAGAGTCGCTGCCGAAATAGGATAGCAAACGCGGCGACAAATGGCATCCAGAGAGGGCCTTGGGCGGGAGCGCCC
This sequence comes from Planctomycetia bacterium, assembly GCA_043749935.1. Lineage (GTDB taxonomy): Bacteria > Planctomycetota > Planctomycetia > Pirellulales > PALSA-1355 > PALSA-1355. The sequence goes on along the minus strand of JAYVCO010000186.1, from coordinate 1,180 downwards.
TTTGACGCTATCGCGGATCTCTGACTACGACTGGCTCGTCACCTCTGGTGTCAACTATCCGAGTCGCTTCAGATGTATTGAATCCAGCGGGCGTAAAATATTTGGCATCCACGGCCTCATTTACGGCCTGCCAGTCAAACTTAAGATCGAGTCCCTGCTCAGCGGTCTGTCGGAACTTCCGCATGTCGCTGGCAACAGGCACCCAGGCACCATTGATTTCCTTCCATGAGGTAATCGTGCGTTCGTTGACCTGCCATCCCTCACTTTTGCCATCTCCTGTCCAAGTCCTGGATTCCAACAGCCTCACCGTGTATCCCTGGGCGGGAGCAATCCATAATCGCAGTTCTTCACGTCTGCCCGTAAAATTACTGACGAATACCAATTGCACGAGATTGTCATCCATCTTTTCCACAGACTTTTGGCTTGCACCGCTCGCGTAAGCCGAGATAGTTTTCTCAAGCTTAGAACCGCGACTGTCATTGACGTAATTCCAAGTTGTTATTCCCACCGCTCTCGCATCGAGAAACAAAAACTGACCAGCCATTACAGCATTAGGCTTTTGAATCCAAATTGTCTTTTTGTCCGCTAGCCAAACCGCGCTTTCGTCGTCGGTCCGAAAATATTTCCGTCGAATGGTCGTCAAATCTCGCTTCGTCGTAAAGACGCCCTCGACATTATCCAACCGAACGCGGCTCTCGTCGAAGGCACAAAAAATCGCCACGTCACCGGAGAGATTTGAATTTGGAATTTGGCCGTCTTTGAAGGAACGCGTACCTCGGATAGCGTACACACCCGATCGAAGCTTTTGGCGTTCGGAAAGAGTCCCGCTCAGATAAAAATTGACGTCGTCTGAAGAGGCCGCGTTTGCACCTGGATCCCCGAGCGTCAAGGTAACAAGTACGCAACTGAAAATGTGCGAAATGCCTACCATACGCCAGTCCTCTTTTGCAAAGCTACCGGTTGTCGGCAGCCAATGTAACACGTAGCGTCAACAGAGTCTTGGTCATTACGGGAGGGCAAAATGACGTTCAGCGCTTGCACCACTCAGAGCTTTATTAATGCGCGGCCTCCTACAAACGTCTCGTTGAACTAAGCCGCTACGCGACAGAGTTGGAAGCGTAAGGAAGTGGTTGCCTGGCCCGTGTTTGGCTGGGCTTTTTGATGCGCAGGGGGAAGTCAG
>JAYVCO010000185.1:0-14963 GCA_043749935.1 Planctomycetia bacterium | reverse complement strand
CGCCTATCAAGAGACTGACGAAAAGCCGCTTGAGATCCTCTCGATCGACCATGCCGTGGAATCCGAACAGATCGAGTCGCTCAAGCGCGTCCGACAATCTCGCAGCCGAACAGACGCCGAGCGTACGTTGAATGTCGTCCGCCGCGCGGCCGAGGCCAAGCAAAACATCATGCCTGCGCTGCTCGACGCGGCCGAAGCGCGAAATACCGTGGGAGAAGTCATGCACGCGCTGGCCGACGTATATGGCCGTTGCGACTCAGCGGTCGTTTGAATCGAGCCAGAGTAGATCGGGCATGCGAGAGTTCGCAGTTCTTCAACCACTTCACTTCCGCGTCACGACAACCCTCTGAGGACGAAACTGGATGGAGAATCGACTGCCCTTGCGAATCGTATTGGCCAAAGTCGGGCTGGATGGCCACGATCGCGGGGTGAAAATCGTCACGCGGGCTTTGCGAGATGCCGGCTTCCATGTGATTTATCCCGGACTCTGGCAAGCGCCTGAATCCGTGGTGCGCACCGTGGCCGACGAAGATGCGGACTGGTTGGGAATCAGCCTATTGAGCGGCACGCACATGACGTTGGTTCCAAAGATTCTCCAATTGATGAAAGAAGCCCGGCTCGACCACGTCGGGGTGCTGGTGGGCGGCATTATTCCGGAGGCCGACATTCCCAAGCTCATGTCGCTAGGAGTGGCCCGCGTATTTGGGCCCGGCACGCCGCTGCCCGAGATCATCGATTTCCTGCGGAGCCAAGGGAGCCGGACGCATGCTTGACGATCTGGTGGCACGCTTCCGCAACCACGATCGGCTGGCACTGGCCCGTCTGCTCACGTTGGTGGCGCGCGGCGAACAACTAGAGGCCATCCGCGCGGCGATTGAGCCCAAGTCCGAGCACGCGCCAGTCGTGGCGATCACGGGCAATGCGGGAGTTGGCAAAAGCACCTTGGTTGGCAAGTTGGCCGAGTATCTTCGTGGCCAAGGCACGAGCGTGGCCATCTTGGCTTGCGACCCACAAAGCTCGCTGACCGGTGGGGCCTTGTTGGGAGATCGGGTGCGCATGCCTAGCCGGCCAGAGGATGCGGGGCTCTATATTCGCAGCCTGGCCGCCGTCAGCGGTCACCAGGCCGTGGCGGAACACGTGGACTTGATGATCCGGCTGCTCTCGGCATTTGGATTCGACGCGATTCTGCTCGAAACCGTGGGTGCCGGTCAGGGGGACACCGCCGTTCGCGAATTGGCCGATGTGGTCGTGTTACTCGTGCAGCCGGAAACCGGCGACGAGTTGCAATGGGAGAAGGCCGGTCTGCTCGAGGTCTCCGACATCGTGGTAGTCCATAAAGCCGACCTGGCCGGAGCCGAGCGTTTGGAATCGCAGGTGAAGGAACTGTTGAGTCTGCCCGGCTGCCGCGAGGTTGCTGTAATGCGGGTCAGCTCGTCGAAGAACCAAGGCGTGGCGGAACTCTGGACCCGCATCGCCACATTGCCCCGCCAGCAAAGTGCCCTCGAGGCCGATGCACAACAACTCTTGCGGCACGCACAACAACTTCTGGCCGACCGATTTCAAAGCCACCCGCTCGAAATCTTGCCCGTCCTGGACCGTTGGAAGCGGCAAGAACTGAGCGAGGTGCAAGCGGCCGACGAGCTGCTGCAACTCTTGATCAAGTAGCCTCACCGCACGATTGTATTGCAACCGGCGCGAGTCTTCAGGCCAGCAGCTTGTCGATGACGTTGCCGTGCACGTCCGTGAGCCGAAAGTCGCGCCCCTGGAAGCGATAGGTCAATCGCTTGTGATCCAAACCCAGCAGATGCAGAACGGTTGCTTGCAGGTCATGAATGTGGAACGAATCGGCCGTCGCAAAGCAACCCAGCTCGTCCGTGCTACCGATCGTTTGGCCGCTCTTGATGCCGCCTCCGGCCAGCCACATGGTAAACGCGTCGATGTTGTGATCTCGGCCGACGGTCGCGTCGCGGGCACCTTGCGCTACTGACGTGCGGCCGAACTCACCGCCCCACACGACCAGCGTGTCTTCGAGCAACCCGCGCGCTGCCAGATCTTTGATCAATGCCGCCGAGGGCTGGTCGGTCTGCTTGCACTGACTGGGCAGTCCGCTGGCCAGATTCGAATGATGATCCCAATCGCCGTGGAACAATTGCACGAAACGCACGCCCCGTTCGACTAGCCGCCGGGCGAGCAAGCAATTGCGGGCGAACGATGGTTGCGCTACGTCGCCAATGCCATACATCTGAAAAGTTTGCGAGCTTTCGTCGGCCAGGTTCAACATCTCCGGCGCGCTCGATTGCATGCGGAACGCCATTTCATACGCCGCGATCCGGGCCGCGATTTCGCCGTCGCCCGTGGCATCGAGCCGTTTGGCATTCAGCCGATTGACGACGTCGATCGTTCGTCGCTGCCGCGCGGCGCTAAAACCTTCCGGGTTGGAAAGGTTAAGAATCGGCTCGCCGGAGGATCGTAATGGCACGCCCTGATAAGCGGAAGGCAAGAAGCCGTTGCCATAGTTGGCGCTCTTCGAGCGCGGCCGCATGCCGGACAGCAGCACCGTGAAAGCCGGCAGATCGCGCGACTCGCTTCCCAGGCCATAGCTGACCCAGGAGCCCATGCTGGGTCGCCCAAACTGGCGCCAGCCGGTGTTCATTTGCAGCTCGGCAAACGCGTGGTTGATGTCGTCGGCTTTGAACGTTTTGACGATCGAGAGATGGTCGACGATTTGGGCGGTGTGGGGCAACAATTCAGAAACATCGGCGCCGCATTGCCCATGTTTGGCGAACTTCCAGGAACTGCCCATCAGCTTTGGCTGTTTTTCCTGGATCTGAGCGAACTTGGTGCCGCGCAGGAAGGACTCGGGAATCGGCTCTCCGTCGCGTTTGGTCAGCTCGGCTTTGGGTTCGAACAAATCGAGTTGGCTCGGCCCGCCAATCATGTGCAAGAAAATGACGCGCTTGGCCTTGGCCGCGAAGTGTGGCGCCTTGATCGAAAATGGGTTCGGGCCGTCGACAACGGGCAGGGTCATCGAGGTCGGACTGGCTGCGGCGTCCTGACCCAATAATGAAACCAGCGCGACCGGCGCTAAGTTCAAAGCACAGCGGCCGAAGAACTGCCGGCGCGTTTGCTCCAGCGAAGATTCAAGTTGGCGCATGACTTTCATTCCCTCGTCAGAAACTCATCGAGGCTCAACATCGCGCGGCACACCACTACCCAAGCGGCTTGTTGCAAAACTTCCGCGTCAGTTCCAGCATCAGCACCCACGATCTTGCGGGCCGCAACGAGATCGCCCGACAACTCGGCCAGTTGCTCTTGAAGCAAAACATGGACCAGTTCGATTTCGTCGGTTTGCGGCGCCCGACTCAAGCAGATCTGAAATGCCAGATCAAATCTCGTCTGATCGCTGGCGCTGGCGCCGACGCCGACTACACGCCGGGCCAGGCCCCCAGCGCATTCCAAAAATGATGGATCGTTCAACAGCGTCAACGCCTGCACCGGCGTATTCGAGCGGTCGCGGCGCGTGCAGGCCATGCTGGCGTCGGGCGCGTCGAACAGCGAGAGCATCGGATGGGGAGTAAGCCGCCAGGTCCATGTGTAAATGCCGCGACGATAGCGGTCGGCGCCGGAGCTGATGGTCCACGTGGCTTTCGTCGCTCGATCTTCGAGCACGCCCTGCGGCTGATGAGGGAACACACTCGGGCCGCCCAGCTTGGTGGCGAGCAGCCCGCCGGCGGAGAGCGAAAGGTCGCGAATGATCTCTGCCTCCAAGCGCAACCGCCGCTGGCGCGCCAGCAATCGATTGTTGGGATCGATTGTCTGTAGATCGGGACGTACGTTCGACTGCTGTCGATACGTGGCCGAGCAAACAATCAGCCGGTGCAGGGCCTTGCCGCTCCAGCCGCGCGCCATGAATTCGGTGGCCAACCAATCCAACAAGCCCTGGTGGTCTGGCGCTGGAGTTTGGACGCCGAAATCGTTGGACGGATCCACAAGCCCTAGCCCGAAATAACGCTCCCAAAGACGATTGACAGTCACGCGTGCCACCAGCGGGTTTTCCGGCGCCACCAGCCAACGAGCCAGATCCAGCCGCGTCGGTTTTTCGCCGCTTACCAAAGGGTGCAAGAAGGCCGGCACGCCCGGGACGACAACTTCGCCGGGCCGCTCGGGATTTCCGCGCACGAACAATCGCGTTTCGCGCGGTTCCAGCCGCATGGCCAAAGTCGCCGGCAACTGGGGCACCTGACGGGCACGCACGTCGATTTCTTGCGACAGTGTCTGGTGCTGAGAATCCTGTGCGGCCCGAGCCACCACGAGCTTCGTCAACTGTTCTGGCGAGCGCTCACCCGTCGTGGTCGAGAGGGCCGCCAATGCGGGCTGCGGCAATTTGGATCGTTCCTCGGCCGACAGACTGGCCTCCCACGCCGAGAGTGTCTCGCGCAACGCAGCTTCATACTCCGATCGCGTTTTCTTGACCGCATCCACTTGAGCCTGCAAGGCGTCGCGAGCCGATTTTTCGGCCGCCGTTGCGAGTTCGAAAGTGCTTATTCCGGCGCTATCGAAAAACGCATAGAGCCCATAGTATTCGCGCTGCGTAAGCGGATCGAATTTGTGGCTGTGACATTGGGCACACCCGACGGTCAGGCCAAGCAGTACCGTGCCGGTCGTATTGACCTGATCGAGCACGGCTTCCCAGCGCAGATTCGGGTCGAGCATCGCATTGCAATGGAACCCGCTAGCGATCGTCTGGTCGATCGTGGCGCCTGGCAACAAGTCGCCGGCGATCTGCTCGATCACGAATTGATCGAACGGCAGGTCGCGATTCAACGCGTCGACAACCCAATCGCGATAGCGCCAGACACTTCGGGGCGTATCGAACTCATAGCCGCTGCTGTCGGCATAGCGGGCCAGATCGAGCCAGTGCCGGCCCCAGCGCTCGCCAAAGTGCGGCGAGTTGAGCAATCGATCGACGCACTGCTCGTAAGCGTCTGGCGCCAGGTCAGCGACAAATTGCGCCACTTGCTCCGGCGTCGGCGGTAATCCAACCAAATCAAGCGACAACCGGCGAATGAGCACTCGGCGGTCCGCCTCGGACGAAGGTTCGATGCCCCGCGATTCCAGCCGAGACAAGACAAAGGCGTCGATTTCGTTCCGTACCCAGCCAACATTGTTTACGTGTGGCACAGCCGGTCGCACGGGCCGCTTGAACGCCCAATGGTCGTTCCCTTTGCTCTTCTCCGGCGAGTCGTTCGGCCAGGTCGCACCTTGATCGATCCACGCGCGGAGCAGTCCGATCTCGGCGGCCGACAGCCTTTGGCCCTCGGGCGGCATGACAATTTGTTTTTCATTCGCGCCAGCGACCAATTGAATCAACCGGCTTTCGCCGCTCTTGCCGGCGATCAGGGCCGGCCCGCTCTTACCGCCCGCAAACACCGCTTCCTTCCGATCGAGTCGCAAACCGCTTTCTTGCACGTCCACGCCATGGCAAGCGAAGCAGTGTTTTTCCAGCAGCGGAAGAATGTCAGCGGTGAATTCGACTGTTCGTCCAGCCGCCGGTGGCATGGTGCCGACGGTTTCCTCGGCGCGTGCCGAGGAAAGACATATAAGCAAAACTGCCAGGCTGAATACACGCCGGCTAATGGCTTTCATCGCCGTGAGATGCGTGGCCCAAGATTGTTTTGAATGTGATCGCAGCATCGCGTCGAACGGCTTGGTTGGGCTGGCTAGGGGGCGGGACAAAGCAGGCAGGGAAACAGACCCTAAAGCGGTAACAACAAGTTAGTGGAACCATTCTAACGAGTCAAATTCCCGCAGAGTATTGGCTCAGTTTAATATCGAGATTCCCGAAACACCCCCAAGCGTGTGTTGTATCGCTTCACTCACTCGCTTGCCGCGCCCTCAGGCTTGATTGATAATGATCCTGATTGGTTCCTGAGCCGCGGAATCGCCGGCTTCAAAGGCGGAGAGCGGAATGTCGAAGTGCTTTTGCCGACTTGTGAATTGTTATGTTGCCATACTGGTCGTGGTTGTGCTTGCCGTTCATTTGGCGGGCTCGGACGCATTGCTATGCGCTGAGCCTGCTAACGCAGTGCAATTCAATCGCGACATCCGTCCAATCCTTTCGGACAATTGTTTCCAGTGCCACGGTCCCGACGCGGCACAGCGCAAGGCTGGCTTGCGGCTGGATGTCGAAGCCAGCGCGAAAGGGGACTTGCAGGGGGTGCGGCCGATCGTGCCGGGCAAACTGGCGGAAAGCGATCTTTACCGGCGGATCAACAGCCCAGATGAAGACGAACACATGCCGCCGCCCACCTCGGGAAAAAAACTTACAGCAGCCCAAGTTGAGCGGATCGGGCGCTGGATCGAACAGGGGGCCAAGTGGGAGCAGCATTGGGCGTTCATTCCGCCCCAGCGTCCGGCCGTGCCAGAGGTGCGCAATGCCGCGTGGGTCCGCAATCCGATCGACACGTTTGTCTTGGCGCGACTCGAAGCCGAGGGGATTGCGCCGTCCGCCGAAGCCGACAAGACCACGCTCATTCGCCGCGTGACGCTTGACCTGACCGGTCTGCCGCCAACGCCACAAGAGGTCGATAGCTTTCTAGCTGACGAGTCGGCCGATGCTTATGAACGCGTCGTCGATCGGCTGCTGCGCTCGCCGCGTTACGGCGAGCGAATGGCGGTGCGCTGGCTCGATGCCGCCCGCTATGCCGACACCAGCGGTTATCAGACTGATGGCATCCGCACGATGTGGCGATGGCGCGACTGGGTGATCGAGGCTTTCAACGGCAACATGCCGTTCGACCAATTCACGATCGAGCAACTGGCCGGCGATATGCTGCCCGCGGCGACGCTCGAACAGCGGATTGCGACCGGCTTCAATCGCAATCACCGGGGCAACGCCGAAGGGGGTATCATTCCCGAGGAGTACGCCGTCGAATATGTCGTCGATCGGGTCGATACGACGGCCACGGTCTGGTTGGGGCTGACCGTGGCGTGTGCCCGGTGCCACGATCATAAGTTCGATCCGATCACGCAGCGCGAGTTTTACCAGTTCTTTGCGTTCTTCAACAACGTGCCGGAAAAGGGCCGCGCCATCAAGGTGGGTAATTCGCCGCCGATGATCAAATCACCGACACGCGATCAGCAATCACAACTACAAACAATGCAGGGGCAACTTGCGGCGGCCGAAGACGCGTTCGCCAAGCTTCAGCCAGAGATTGCCGCCAGCGAGAAGCGATGGTCTGACTCGTTCGTGCCAACAAAGCCGCTGGCCTGGGCGCCGGCCGAATCGCTCGTGGCCCATTTCCCTCTCGACGATAGCGGGTGTGACCAGGTGGGACACTGCGAACCAAAGATCGACGGTTCGGTGCCGTTCAGTCCTGGTGCGATCGGCTCGGCAGGGACTTTCGACGGCACGAGCACCATTAATGCGGGCGAAACTGCCAATTTCGGCTACTTCGACAAGTTCGCTTTTTCCGCTTGGATCTTTCCGCAAAGCGAAACCGGCACGGTGCTCGCGCGCATGACCAAAAGCGCCGACGCCGACGGCTATAGCGTGCAATTGGCGGGCGGAAAATTGCAAGTCAATCTGGTCAAGCGCTGGCTCGACGACGCCCTGCGGGTGGAAACCCAGGAACCGATCGGAATCAATCGCTGGCATCACATCGCGGTTACTTACGACGGTTCGCGCCTGGCGACGGGCGTGAAAATCTACGTCGATGCCCAGGAACAGCCCATGACCGTTTTGCTCGACGAATTGAACCAGACGTTCAATTCGACCGAGCCGCTGCGCATCGGCGGAGGTGGATCGGGCCCGGGGTTCAAGGGTTTGATCGATGACCTGCGAATCTATAAGCGCGACTTGAGTAGAAGCGACATCGAGCTTTTGGCCACCAGCGATTCGATCGACGCGATCGTCGCCCTAAAGCCATCGGATCGAACCGCCCGGCAGGCCGCGAAGCTGCGAGCGTACTATCTCGAGCATCATGCGGCCGAACACGTGCGAGCCTCTCGGCAAACGATTTTCGACCTGGCAAAACAGCAGCGCGAATTCGAGGAGAGCTTTCCGACGACGATGGTGATGGAGGAAATGCCCGCGCCCCGCGAGACGTTCGTGCTGGTACGCGGCCAATATGACAAGCCGAGCCAAAAGGTCGAAGCCGACGTGCCGTCGAGCTTGAAGGGGCTGCCATCGGATGTGCCGCACAATCGATCGTCGCTCGCTCGTTGGCTGGTCGATCCGACCAATCCGCTGACGGCTCGCGTTGCCGTGAATCGTTATTGGCAGGCTTACTTCGGCACCGGTCTGGTCAAAACGGTGGATGACTTTGGCGCGCAGGGCGATTCGCCGAGTCATGTCGAGCTGCTCGATTGGCTCGCGACGCAATTCGTGGCCAGCGGTTGGGACATCAAGTCTTTGCAAAAGCTGATTGTTACCAGCTCCACCTACCGGCAATCATCGAGAATTGGGCCACACGATTCGGATCGCGACCCCGAAAACCGACTGCTGGCCCGTGGCCCGCGAGTTCGCTTGTCGGCCGAATCGATTCGCGACCAATCGCTTTCGGTTGCCGGATTATTGGTCGAAACGCTGGGCGGCCCGAGCGTCAATCCTTACCAGCCGCCCGGGTTGTGGAAAGAGCTTACCGGTACGGTTGATTCCGTGCAGGATCATGGCGAGAGTTTATATCGCCGCAGCCTCTACACGTTTTGGAAGCGGACGATCGCGCCGCCGTCGATGATGACTTTCGATGCCTCCGGGCGCGAGGCCTGCTCGGTGCGCGAATCGCGCACCAACACACCCCTGCAAGCCCTGACGCTGATGAATGAAACCACGTTCGTCGAGGCGGCGCGCATGCTTGCCCAGCGGGTCATGCTCGAAGGGGGACCCACACCCCGCGAGAAGATTTCGCTGGCGTTCCGACTGGCGCTCGCTCGGCAGGCAAGCGAGCACGAGTTGGGCATCCTCGTCGACAATTGGAAACAGCATTTGGCCAGTTTTCGTGCGGCGCCCACGTCGGCCGATAAACTGCTCGAAGTTGGCGAAGCGAAACTGGACGCACGGCTCGATTCCAGCGAACTGGCTGCTTACACGGCAGTGGTGAACTTGATTCTGAATCTCGATGAAGTGGTCACCAAGGAGTGAGTTGATGGATCCTCGTTTGGAAACACAATTACTACTCACCCGACGCCATTTCTTTGCGCGCACGTCGCACGGCCTGGGCATGGCGGCCCTGGCGTCACTTCTGGGTGAAAGAGCCGCTGCCGATCAGCCGGCGGGGCATACTGGCGGTTTGCCTGGCTTGCCGCATTTCGCACCCAAAGCGAAACGGGTGATCTATTTGTTCCAGTCGGGCGCGCCGTCGCAGATGGACCTGTTCGACTACAAGCCTTCGCTCAAGAACGTTCAAGGCGAGGAACTGCCCGACTCGGTGCGCATGGGCCAACGGCTTACCGGCATGACCTCGCGGCAGACGAGTTTTCCGATCGCGGCTTCGAAATATCGCTTCGAGCAGCATGGGCAGAGCGGGGCCTGGCTTAGCGAGCTTTTGCCGCACACCGCGGACGTCGCCGATGAATTGTGCTTTATCAAGTCGATGCACACCGAAGCGATCAATCACGATCCGGCCGTCACGTTCTTTCAAACCGGCGCCCAGTTGGCCGGACGCCCGAGCATCGGGGCCTGGCTGTCGTATGGCCTGGGGAGCGAAAACCAGGATCTGCCCGCGTTCGTGGCGATGATCTCGCAAGGCAGCGGCAACCTGGCCGATCAGCCGCTCTATGACCGGCTGTGGGGGAGCGGATTTCTGCCGTCGAAATACCAGGGGGTCAAGTTCCGCTCGATTGGCGATCCGGTATTGAATCTGTCCAACCCGCCGGGAGTCGACGCTCAGACGCGCCGCCGGATGCTCGACGATTTGGGCGCGTTAAATCAATTGAAGTTGCAGGAGTTTCACGACCCGGAGATAGCCACGAGGATTGCACAGTACGAACTGGCCTACCGCATGCAAAGTTCCGTGCCCGAGCTGACGAATCTGAAAGACGAGCCGGCCCACGTCTTCGAAATGTACGGTCGCGAGTCGCACGTTCCGGGCACCTACGCGGCCAACTGCCTGCTGGCCCGGCGGCTTTGCGAACGCGGGGTGCGCTTCGTGCAACTGTTTCATCGTGGCTGGGATCAACACGTTCACTTGCCCAAGCAGATCACCGGCCAGTGCAGCGACACCGATCAGGCTTCGGCGGCGCTCGTGACCGATCTCAAACAGCGCGGGCTGCTCGAAGACACGCTCGTCGTCTGGGGTGGCGAGTTCGGCCGCACGGTCTATTGCCAGGGCCAAATGTCGAGCGACGATTATGGCCGCGATCATCACCCGCGCTGCTTTACCGTTTGGATGGCCGGCGCGGGCATCAAGCCCGGCATAACCTATGGCGCGACCGACGATCACTCCTACAACATCGTCCGCGACCCGGTGCACGTTCACGATCTGCACGCCACGATCTTGCACTGTCTGGGCATCGACCACGCGCAACTGACCTTCAAGTTCCAGGGACGACACCATCGATTGACCGACGTGCACGGCACCGTGGTTAAGCCGATCTTGGCCTAAGCGGCGACGTAGGAGGGTTACGATACGATCGCCACGGCCCGCACCGGCGAACCATCGCGGCCGGCAATTTTGAGCGGCGTGGCAACCAACTCGAACCTCTCGGTACCTATCGCATCCAGATTGGTCAGGTTTTCGACGATCAGCACGCCGTTGCCCAAGAACACCAGATGCGCCGGGAATGGAGCGCGATCAACCGACGGCGTATCGACCCCTATCAATTGCACGCCGCAATCGACAAGGAACTGCGCTGCTTCGCCCGTGATCACTGTATGCTCCGAAAAATAATTGTCCATGCCCCAGCGATGGTGCCAGCCCGTGTTGAGAACCACACGCGTGGTCTCGCGCAGACCGGATTCGTACTGAACCAAGTGCTCGCGGTCGATCGTCGGGCCATGCTCCGCAGTGGGCAAAGCGATCAGCAACGTCTGTCCAATGCAGCGCCCGAGCAACACCTGGTCGATAGTCGGGCCTTCAGGAAAGAAGTGAAACGGCGCATCAATATGCGTGCCGCAGTGCAGGCCCATGCTCAAGTGGCTGCTGTTGAGGTGTCGCTCGCCGGCAACGCTCTGCGTCAGGGTCGAATCGAGGACTCTGATTTCCAAGCTGGGGTCGCCCGGAAATGCTGGCGTAGCCGAGCTCAAGGCATGGCTCAAGTCGATGAATTGTTTAGCGCGGCTAGTCATGCTGTTCATGTTCACACCTCGATTGCCGTTCCGCTGGCAAGCGACTCGACAGCCGCCGCGGCGAGTTTCATTCCGATTAGCCCATCGTTGGCTGTCACCGGCGGCGCCGCGCCGCGAGCGACGTGCTCGATGAATACCTGCACGTGCTCGACGAGCGAATCGTAGAATCCGTGACTGCCGAGGAATGGATTCGGCTCGAACGATTCGCTTTGATCGGGATCCGTGCCCGAGAGGATCACGCGGCGCGTGATGTCTTCGACCACAATCGAGCCCGTGGTGCCGCCGAGTTCCAACCACTCCGTTGTGCGTGTCTGGCCGTCGCGATAGCCGGCGACGATCGTGCCGATCGCTCCGCCAGTGAATTGTAACGACAGGCTCACGTTGCGCAACAGGGCCCCAACGGATACCTCGCCGGCGTGGGCCTGGATTCGCCGAATCTCGCCGCCATATACGCGCATCAGATCCAGATGGTGCGTCAACAGGGTGGTAAAAATCACGTGCGGATGGCGAGCCACTTCCGCTTTCGGCACAGCATCGGTGACACGAAGCAGGGCATAATGAAGCGTTCCGATACGTGCCTCGTCGAGCAATCGCTTCGCCGTGCGATAGCCAAAAGTGAAACGACGATTGTAGTCGACACCTAGTTGCACGTCGCGCTCGGCTGCGGCATCGGCCATCCGTTGCGCTTCGTTGACCGTGGCGGCCAGCGGTTTTTCGCAAAACACGTGACAGCCATTGGCAATCGCGGCCAGTGTCGGCTCGACGTGCAAGTGATCGGGTGTGGCGATCGTCACGGCATCGAGCCGTTCGTTTGCTAATAACTCAGGGACATTCTCATACGGTTTCGCCGAGAAGCGTTCTGCCGTGCTCCGACCGCGCGCGCCGTCGAGATCGCAGACAGCCACAAGCGATGCCAGTGACGAATTGCGGATGGCCTGCGCGTGCAGATTGCCGATGTGTCCGCAGCCAATCACGGCCATGCGTAACGTCGAGTCTCGATCGGGAGGCGAATGGGGCATACTCTGAATCGGCGGGACGTTTAACAAATCAAGTTACTTGGCGGATTGGTCAGCGATGTGTTCGCGCAATTGGCTTAGCAAATCCCGCCCGGCGTTCAGGAAGAAATCGGCCTCGGACTTGAACGTAATGCAATCGTAGCCGGCCGCGATTTTGTCTTGCACGTCGCTCATCGAGTAGGTGTTGACGCAAGCCAGCTTGCCGTGTGCGTGGCACGCCGCCAAAGTGCGGGCCATCGCGGCGCGATGATCGGAGTGATGTTCGTAATCGGTGCGCGGCAGGCCCATCGACAGTGCCAGGTCGGTCGGTCCGATGAAACAGCCGTCGACGCCTGGCAAGGCCATGATTGCCTCGACCTGGTTCACCGCATCGATATGCTCGACTTGCACCAAGAGCAGCGTCTCGCGGTTGGCCCGGTCAGGATAATCCTCGCCATAGTGCCAGGCCGCATCGCCCCCCATCGAGCGACAGCCCAGGGGCGGATACTTGGCGGCTCGAGCGACGGCCTGCGCTTCGGCCAGCGAGTTGACCATCGGCACCACGACGCCGCGAGCGCCGAGATCGAGCGCCCGTTGCACTTCGCTCGGCACGCCCACGCTGACTCGCAGAATGGGTACCACGCCGGCGGTCCGCAGCGTGTGCATGCACTCGTAGGCCGTTTCGGTGTTCGGACAGCCGTGCTGCATGTCCAGAATCACCCAGTCCCACCCCATCTGGCCGAGGAAACGAGAGACCATCGGCAACGGAAATTGCTGCCAAATGCCCACGATCACGGGCTTCTTGCGTTGTGCGGCTGTCATTACATTGAAATCCTCAATTGCACGATCACGATTACCGCACGCCATCTGGCCTATGCCAACACCGCCTACATCGTTTCCACGGCGAACATCGCCAACGTTTCCAACCGCGGCGATTGGAAACGAACTACTCCATCGCGCGTCTGGTGTTCGATCGTGCTGCCGTCCGGAAGGCGGACCACGCGGCGCACGTTCTCGTTGCCAGGCCGCATCCGAATCTGAATTCCTTCGACCGGAATGTTAGGCAGATCGCGCTGAAAATTGACCAGGCTCACTAGGTAGCGATGTCTCTCGGGCTGATGAAACGCGGTCATCTCGACTACGGCCGGCGCATCGGCCTCGAAACGGAAGTCGCCCGCCAGAAATCGCACGAGCTTGATAAATGTTTCGCCCAAGCCATCGACGCTTTCCAGCAGACTGCTCGAATAGATGGCCTGCCCCTTGCCGAAACGATTCAGCACCAACTCGGGCCGATCGGTAGGCTGCCAGGGCGGATTGCTGTGGATCGAGGAGAACCTAGAGCGATCGGGCGCCGGCCAGGGCAACGTCGTTGTGGCCAGCACCTGCGCTTTGGGATTCGCTTTAACTTCCATGCCGGGCCCAGTAACAAAGGCTGGATACTTGGCGCTAAAATTGCCGAAGAACTTCGCGCCCGCTTCGGTTGGGCCAATGTAACGCTCGCGATCCTGCCAATCGGGCTTTTGGATCGAAACCCCGAACACGTCGGCCAGCATGAAGTCTTTCTGCAACTGACCTCGCTTGTTCACGAGCGACGTCCCGCCGCTGGCCAACAGGGTTCCGCCGCCAGCGACCCACCTGCGAATGGCTTCGATTTCTTCTTCATCCATCATGTTGACGTTCGAGAGCACGAGCAGCTTTAGTTCCGCCAGTTTGTCGAGCGAATGCTTCGTAATCACGCCGAATGGCAAGTGCGCGCCAATCAAGCGTCGGCTCGCCTGCATCGAGCTGGCCGTGTGCGCGTCGGATGTGTCGGGTTGCGAAACGTTGCGACCGTTGCCGGCGAAATTGAATTTCGATTCGAGGCTGTAGTAGATGCCGATGTCGCGCACGCGCTGGCCTCCGAGCTGCGGATAATAGGGCATCAGCCGGTCGAAGATCGTGCCCATCCGCTCGTGGACCAGCGGATTGATGCTGCCAATGGGATCCACGGCATCGATGAAGATGAAGGCCGCGGCGTCAGCGATCGCGGCCGCTGCCTTGGCCTCCAGCAGAGCCTCGGGCTTCATGGCCGTGTGATCACGCAATTCCACCGAAAAGCTTGTCTCGTAGCCGAACGGCCGATTGGGTGTCAAATCTTCCAGCAGCTTGCGGACGAACGAGCCTTGCAGCGAATCGCCATAGAAATCGCCTTGCAAAAAATCGTTCTGCTTCGTGAGTGGCGCCGTTACGCCAAATTGCCAATTGAGAGGGTACGTCGACGATTGGTGTTCGACGCTAGCCTCTGGCTTCAGTTTTCGCACGGTGCTGGTCGCCACGGCGGCGAACTCGGCCAGCCACTGCTCGCGCTTGCGCGCGAAGGCGACCCATTTCTCGTCGAGCCAGTTGATGGTGCGCGGAATGTCGCCGCCAACCTCGTCGGAAAATCGCTGCTGGCAGTGTTTGCAAAAACAGAGCGAAGGCCAAAACGTCATGTCGAACCGCAGTCCCTCAAAGTCGAACATTTGACAGATTTCGGTGACGAACGCCCGCACGTAGTCGCGATAAGGAGAGTTGGGACAAACCACGCCGACCCGGCCCCCTTCGCCCTGGATCTTGCCGTCGTGCGTCACCATCCGCCACTCGGGATGGTTGTCGGCCGCCCAGCGATCGAAGATCAAGCTAGTGTAGATCACCACCGCGAT